>DATKZN010000140.1:0-14042 GCA_035527955.1 Gammaproteobacteria bacterium | reverse complement strand
CTCGACGATACCGAGGTGCGGGATCAGCGCTTCGAAGTCATGACCGTCGGCGCCGAGCCCGTGCAACCAGATGACGCAGGCGGTCGGGGCGCCGGGCGGATCGATCTCGACCGCATCGAGCAGGGGCGTTGTCATGCCGGCCAGTATGCACGAGAAGGCGCAGAATGTTCACCCGCCGTGGCCGTTCGCACATTGGGTTTGACAGGGTGTCCACGTATACTGGCGCCAGACTCAACCGGACCCGTGCCATGTACCTCCATCACCTCAAGCTGCTGCCTCTGCTGCTGTGCCTGACCGCTTGCGGCCAGACCGGCTCGCTGTATCTGCCGGAGAAGACAGCACCGCCCGTGGAGAAATCGACACCACCGCCGCAGGACGAGCAGGCATCGGAGCCACGGGAATAGGGCATGGATCATTTCCGCTATCACGGCGGCCGCTTGCACGCCGAACAAGTCGCCCTTGAGGATATCGCGGCGCGTTATGGCACGCCCTGCTACGTCTACTCGCGTGCCACCCTGGAACGGCACTGGCACGTATTCGACGATGCGCTGGCCGCGCACCCGCACCTGGTCTGCTTTGCCGTCAAGGCAAATTCCAACCTCGCCGTACTGCAGACGCTCGCCCGGCTGGGCTCGGGCTTCGATATCGTCTCGGGTGGCGAGCTGCAGCGCGTGCTCACCGCCGGCGGCGATCCCGGACGGGTCGTGTTTTCCGGGGTCGGCAAGCGCAGCGACGAAATGCGCCTGGCACTGGAGGCCGGCATTCGCTGTTTCAATGTCGAATCCGAAACCGAGCTGGAACGCCTCAACGAGGTCGCCGCCGGGTGCGGCAGGACTGCACCGGTCTCGCTGCGCGTCAACCCCGATGTCGATGCGAAAACGCATCCCTACATCTCCACCGGCCTGCGCGATAACAAGTTCGGTATTGCGGTGGACGCGGTGCTGGATGCCTACCGCGCGGCAGCCAGGCTGCCGCACCTGAAGATCACCGGTATCGATTGCCATATCGGGTCGCAGCTGAAGGACGTGGCGCCGTTCGTCGATGCGCTGGATCGCGTCCTCGTACTGGTCGACCGCCTGCACGGGGAAGGCATACGGCTGGCGCACATCGACCTCGGCGGCGGACTGGGCATACCCTACCGGCCGGCCGATGCCATGCCATCGCCGGTCGCCTACGTCGAGGCGCTGATGACGCGGCTCGCCGGTCGCACGCAGGAAATCCTGCTGGAACCGGGTCGCGCCATCGCCGGCAACGCCGGCATCCTGCTCACGCGCGTCGAATACCTCAAGCACACCGCGCATCGCAACTTCGCCATCATCGATGCCGCGATGAACGACCTGGCGCGTCCCGCACTGTACAACGCCTGGCACGAGATCGTGCCGGTTCAGCCGCGCACCGGCACGGCCATGGCCTACGACATCGTCGGCCCTGTCTGCGAGACCGGTGACTTCCTGGGCAAACAGCGCGTGTTCAATCTCGCCACGGGCGACCTGCTGGCGATCCGCTCGGCTGGCGCCTACGGCTTCACCATGAGCTCGAACTACAACACGCGACCGCGTGCGGCGGAGGTCATGGTCGACGGCACGCAGGTGCACGTGGTGCGCGAACGCGAAAACATCGCCGACCTCTACCGCGGCGAGCACCTGCTGCCGGAGTGAAATCCGGTCACGTGCAAAGACGTAAAGATATTTCCTCGCGCACGACTACAGGGATGTAGGAGGTAGGGCAACGCAAGGAGCAGTTGCCGAGAGACGCGGAGTTCGCAGAGGAAAACCAATTCAAACGGGATTGATGTTATACAGTACCGGTATGCGTGCTTGTTACTTTCCGCCTTGAATTACTTCCTCGTTTCACCGGCAGCAATAGATTTCCTCTGCGAACTCCGCGTCTCTGCGCGAGGCGGTTTTTTAATTTTCTTAACCCCTTGGCGTCTTTGCGCGAGAATTTTTTTGAAATCCATGGCACGATTCCCCACATGACCCTCGAATTCACCAAGATGCACGGGCTGGGCAACGATTTCGTCGTCATCGATGCCATCCGCCAGCCGGTCGCATTGAGCGCGGAACAGGTGCGCCGGCTGGCGGATCGGCATTTCGGCATCGGCTGCGACCAGCTGCTGCTGGTCGAGTCGACCGGTTCGTCGGAGGCCGATTTCCGCTACCGTATCTTCAACGCCGACGGCGGCGAGGTTGCGCAATGCGGCAACGGCGCGCGCTGCTTCATGCAGTTCGTGCATGAGCACGGACTGAGCGACAAGCAACGGATCCGGGTCGAAACCCTGGATGGTGTGCTGGAACTGGTGCGCAACCCGGACGGCCAGATCACCGTGAACATGGGCGTGCCGCGCCTGGCACCGGTGGAGATCCCGTTCGCTGCGGCGTCGCAGGCCGCCCGCTATACGCTGGAGGTGGATGGACGGTCGTATGAAATCGGCGCGCTCTCCATGGGCAACCCGCATGCCGTGCTGCTCGTGGCCGACATCGCCACGGCACCGGTCGCCACCCTGGGCCCGCTGATCGAGCGGCATCCACGCTTCCCGGAACGCGTCAATGCCGGCTTCATGCAGATCATGGATGATGCAACCGTGCGCGTACGCGTCTACGAGCGCGGCGCCGGCGAAACGCTGGCCTGTGGCAGCGGCGCCTGCGCGGCGGTGGTGGCCGGCCGGCTCTGGGGCGAGCTGGACGAAACGGTAAAAGTGGTCCTGAAGGGCGGCGAACTTGTGGTAAGCTGGGCCGGTCACGGTCACCCGGTCATGATGACCGGACCCGCCACGACCGTCTACCAGGGGCGCATCGAGCTATGACGACATCACAGCAGAGCCGGCCGGCGGCAGAGCCACTGGACGAAAAATCCGTCGCCGACTATCTGCGCGACAACCCCGAATTCTTCCAGAACAACACCAGCCTGCTGGCGAGCCTGGAAATCCCGCACAGCTGCGGCCCGGCGGTCTCGCTGGTCGAGCACCAGGTGAAGGTGCTGCGCGACCAGAACAGCCAATTGAAACGCAAGCTGATGGACCTGGTCCAGGTAGCACGGGACAACAACCGCCTGAATGAGCGCATGCACCAGCTGACGCTGGACCTGATCGGCGCGAACTCCCTGGAGACCCTGCTCGACACACTGCGGGAAAACCTGCTCGGCGAGTTCAAGGCCGACACCGTCACGCTGCGCATCATCGGCCTGAGCGACCTGCAGGCGCGCGAATGCGACGTTGACATCTTCAACCCGGACAGCACCGAGCTGGGACACTTCGAGACCTTCCTGAAGACCGCGCGTCCGCAATGCGGCCGCTTCAAGAAGGAACAGCTCCAGTACCTGTTCGGCGACCAGGCCGAGGCCATCGAGTCCGCCGCGCTGGTCCCGCTGGGCCAGAAGTGCTGTTTCGGCCTGCTGGCCATTGGCAGCCAGGAGGCCAGTCACTTCCACCCCGGCATGGGCACACTGTTCCTGACCCACCTCGGCGAACTGCTCGGCACCCTGCTCGCCCTGCATACCAAGAAAATCGGCATCATGACCCCCACCGGACCCGGTGCCTGAAGCAGGCATCACCGACCGGCACACCGGCACGTGACCGCTGACACCGCCGACTGGATCACGCGCTTCCTGCATCACCTGCAGACCGAACGCCGGCTGTCGGCCAACACCTCGAAACACTATCAGCGCGACCTGCAGGAATTGCAGACCTGGTGCCGCGACAACGGCATCGACGGCTGGCGCCGGCTCGACACCC
Organism: Gammaproteobacteria bacterium; assembly: GCA_035527955.1. Classification (GTDB taxonomy): domain Bacteria; phylum Pseudomonadota; class Gammaproteobacteria; order UBA9214; family UBA9214; genus UBA9214. The sequence continues at coordinate 10,309 of DATKZN010000140.1, read as the reverse complement.
GCCAGGTGCGGCAGTACGCCGCCCAGGCACACCGGCGCGGGCTGGGTGGCCGCAGCATCCAGCGCCGGCTGTCGGCCCTGCGTACCTTCTACAACTATCTGCTGCGCGAAGGTGCCGTACAACTGAATCCCGGCCTGGACGTGCAGGCGCCGCGCGCACCACGTCACCTGCCCGATACCCTGAACGTGGATGATCTTGACCGGCTGCTGCGCGGTCGCAGCGAGGACCCGCTGGTGGTGCGCGACATCGCCATCCTGGAGCTGTTCTATTCCTCCGGCCTGCGGCTGGCCGAACTGGTCGCGCTAGACCTCACCGATATCGATTTTCACGAACGCGTGGTGCGCGTCACCGGCAAGGGCGCCAAGACCCGGGTCGTGCCGGTCGGCGCCAAGGCCATCACGGCGCTGCAGACGTGGCTGGCACTGCGTGCCGCAAACCCCGTCGAGACCGCCCTGTTCACCGGCCGTGGCGGCCGCCGGCTCGGCGCCCGCGCCGTACAGCAACGCATCCGGCAACGCGCCCTGCAGCGCAATGTGCCCGGCAAGCTGCACCCGCACACCCTGCGCCATTCCTTCGCCAGCCACCTGCTGGAATCGAGCGGTGATCTGCGCGCGGTGCAGGAACTGCTCGGGCATGCCGACATCAGCACCACCCAGATCTACACCCACCTCGATTTCCAGCACCTCGCCCAGGTCTACGACCAGGCCCATCCCCGGGCCCGCAAGTCGCGGAACTCCTGAGGCCGCCCGGAATTCTTCGCTGCGGGGCCAGCAGTGGCCATACACTCGCCCGGGCGTGATAAATGGGGCATTATTGAATAATAGTCTACACCCCATATATAGTTATTTTTACAATTTAAACAGTAATATAAATGGGCGAGGCCGGCCCCGCGAACGGCCCACCGTGGCCAGACATCTAACAGCCCGCGGCGATAGAAATCACTGCACCCGGGCGTGCCACGAGGCCGGTTCCAGGTGGACCATGGCGTCGGATAGCAAAAAATACAGCAAACCCCAGTTTTGGAACCGGCCGTAATCATGGCCGATTCGCGTATAACGGGCGCAGGCAGCGGGCCGCCCTGCCCGCGTAACATATCCTGCATGCGCCATTGGGATCGAACCGATCGCCCCAACACTATGGTGTACAATCGAGCGCCCTTTATCCGTCAGGAGCCTGTACGTGGATCAGTTTCGCGGGACGACCATTCTTTCCGTCAGGCGCGGCGACAGCGTCGTGATCGGCGGCGATGGCCAGGTCACCATGGGTGACACGATAATGAAGGGTAACGCCCGCAAGGTACGCCGCCTGTACCACGACCGGGTGATCGCCGGCTTTGCTGGTGGCACGGCCGACGCCTTCACCCTGTTCGAGCTGTTCGAAGGCAAGCTGGAAAAACACAGCGGCCACCTGACCCGGGCCGCCGTCGAGCTGGCCAAGGACTGGCGTACCAACAAGATGCTGCGCAACCTCGAGGCGCTGCTGGCCGTGGCCGACCGCGAGGCCTCGCTGATCATCAGTGGCAACGGCGATGTTATCGAGCCGGAACATGCGCTCATGGCGATCGGCTCGGGCGGCGCCTACGCCAAGGCCGCGGCGCGCGCATTGCTGGAAAACACCGACATGGATGCCCGCGCCATCACCGAGGCCGGATTGCACATCGCCGCCGACATCTGCATCTATACCAACGGCAACACGGTGCTCGAGGAGCTCGCGACCACATGAACGCTGTCGCGCCATTGTCGCCAAAACCATGCTATTGGCTGCTAAAAGTAGCTTAATCTCACTATTTGTAACGAAAATGTCTGAAATGACCCCCAGAGAGATTGTCCAGGAACTGGACAAGCACATTATCGGCCAGGACGCCGCCAAGCGCGCCGTGGTCATCGCCCTGCGCAATCGCTGGCGCCGCATGCAGGTCGACGAATCGCTGCGTGCCGAGATCACACCGAAAAACATCCTCATGATCGGACCGACCGGCGTAGGCAAGACCGAGATCGCGCGTCGCCTCGCGCGGCTGGCCAATGCGCCCTTTATCAAGGTCGAAGCGACGAAATTCACCGAAGTTGGCTATGTCGGTCGTGATGTGGAGTCGATCGTGCGGGATCTGGTCGACGCAGCCATGAAGCTGGCGCGTGAAGCCGCCATGGCGAAGGTGCGCCACCGGGCGGATGACGCCGCCGAGGAGCGCATCCTGGATGCCCTGCTGCCCGGACCGAGGAGCATGGCGCCGGACGCGGACGGCCATAGCGAATCCGACACCCGCCAGAAATTTCGCAAGCGGCTGCGCGAGGGCGCACTGGACGACAAGGAAATCGAGATCACCGTGGCGGCCACGCCGGTCGGCGTGGAGATCATGGCTCCGCCCGGCATGGAGGAAATGACCAGCCAGCTGCAGGACATGTTCCAGAACATGGGCGGCAAGCGCAGCAAGACCCGCAAGCTGCGCATCCGCGACGCGCGCCGGCTGCTGATCGAGGAAGAGGCCGCACGCATGGTCAACGAGGACGAGCTCAAGCACGAGGCACTGGACAACGTCGAGCAGAACGGCATCGTGTTCATCGACGAGATCGACAAGGTCACACGGCGCGGCGAGAGCAGCGGCCCGGACGTCTCTCGCGAGGGCGTGCAGCGCGACCTGCTGCCACTGGTGGAAGGCTGCACCGTCACCACCAAGCACGGCATGATCAAGACCGACCACATTCTGTTCATCGCCTCGGGTGCATTCCACCTGTCCAAGCCCTCCGACCTGATCCCGGAACTGCAGGGCCGCCTGCCGATCCGGGTCGAGCTGGACGACCTGAACGCCGCCGACTTCGTGCGCATTCTCACCGAACCGGATGCCTCGCTCACCGAGCAGTACGCGGCACTGCTGGCCACGGAGTCCGTGACCCTGGAGTTCAGCGCCGACGGTATCGAGCGGATCGCCGAAATCGCCAGCAACATCAACGCGCGCACCGAAAACATCGGCGCGCGGCGCCTGCACACGGTCCTGGAACGCCTGCTGGAGTCCATTTCATTCGAGGCAACCGACCGGGCCGACAGCACGACCCGTATCGATGCGGCCTATGTCGATGCGCAACTCGCCGCGCTGGCGCAGGACGAGGACCTGAGCCGGTATATACTCTGATGAGCCTGCCCGGGTCAGCGCCGGACACAAGTCGACGCCATGTCCCTGCACAAATCGTGCATTGCCCAGTAACAACAAACTCATACCGAAGGTAAAACCATGCCGAGCAAACCGAAACCCGTTGAGATCAGCCTGCACCAGAAATCCCGCGTCCTGAAAATCGCCTTCGACACCGGCGAGTCTTTCACACTGAGCTATGAATTCCTGCGCGTGCATTCGCCCTCGGCGGAAGTGCAGGGCCACGGGCCGGGCCAGGGCACGCTGCAGATCGGCAAGGAAGACGTCGTGATCACCCGCGTGGATCCGATCGGCAGCTACGCCATCCAGCCGACCTTCGACGACGGGCACGATACCGGCATCTATTCCTGGGAAACCCTCTACAACCTGGGCAAGAACAGGGACAGATACTGGCAGGAATACCTGGACAAGCTGGCCGCCGCCGGACACGGCCGCAGGGAACACGCCACGGACTGACGGTGCCGGCCGCCGGCAGTCGCATTTTTCCCTGCGCGCCGCCGCCCTTTACGGTAAATTAATCAATCATTATCGGGATACGAGCCGCTATGCCAGACAAAACGACCCATTTCGGTTTTCGCGATGTGCCGGTCGAGGAAAAGGCAGGGCATGTGCGCGCGGTGTTCGATTCGGTCGCCGACAACTACGACCTGATGAACGACCTCATGTCGTTCGGCATCCACCGGCTCTGGAAGCGCTACGCAATCAATATGGCCGGCATACGCCCCGGCCAGCGCATCCTGGACCTGGCCGGCGGCACCGGGGACCTGACACGACTGATGGCGCCACTCGCCGGGCCCGCCGGTCACGTGGTGCTGTCGGATATCAATGCCGCCATGCTGAACAACGGCCGCAGCGCCCTGCTGGACCGCGGCATCAACGGCAACGTGAGTTTTGCCCTGGCCAACGCCGAGCAGCTGCCGTTCCCCGACAACAGCTTCGATCTGGTCACGATCGCGTTCGGCCTGCGCAACGTCACCGACAAGCAACAGGCATTGCACGCGATGCAGCGGGTACTGCGGCCGGGCGGCCGCCTGCTGGTGCTGGAATTTTCCCGCCCCGCGCCCGCACTCAAGCCGGCCTATGACTTCTATTCGTTCAGCATCCTGCCCCGGCTCGGACGATTGGTCGCGCGCGATGCCGACAGCTACCGTTATCTCGCGGAATCCATTCGCATGCACCCGGACCAGCAGACACTGCAGGGCATGCTGGAGCAGGCCGGTTTCGAGCAATGCGACTATCACAACCTCAGCGGCGGCATCGTCGCTATCCACCGTGGCTACAAATTCTGAGCAGGGCGCCGGCACGGGCACGCGCCGCGGCATGACGCTGCCGGCGGGATTCATCCGTGCGCTCGAATCTGCCGCCAATGGCTGGATGGGACTCGACCCGGACAACCGGGTGCGCATGGCCGCGCTGGAAGGGCGCTGCATCGGCATCGATCTGACCGGGCCCGGCCTGCAGCTGTATCTCTACCCCGGCGAGCACGGCATCCGCATCAGCGGCGAACACGAGGGACCGGCCGATACCATGCTGCACGGCAGCCCGCTGGCGCTCGCACGCCTCGGCATCGGCGGCAATACCGGCAAGCCGCTGTTCTCGGGCGAGGTCACCATCAGCGGCGACGTCGAAACCGGACAGGAATTCAAGGCCATCCTCGATGAGATGGACATCGACTGGGAAGAGCAGCTCTCAAGGCTGGCCGGCGACACCGTCGCACACCGGTTAGGCAACGCCGCGCGCCGGGCGGGCAGGACGCTGCGCCACGGCCGCCTGACCCTGGAGCAGGACATCGGCGAATATCTGAAGGAAGAACTTCGCCTGCTGCCGGCACGGGTCGAGGTCGATAACTTCGCCGCGGATGTCGCCCGCCTCCGGACGGACGCCGACCGCCTCGCCGCCCGTATCAAGCGCCTGCAACGCCCGGGCGACGGCGCAAAACCGGCATGATCCGGCCCGCCCAGATCATTCGCCTGATCCATATCAATTTCGTGCTCGCCCGGCACGGACTCGACGAGATCATCCTGGCCACGCACCTGTTCCGACCGGTCCGGTTTCTGTACTACCTGGCGCCCTGGAACTGGATTCCACGCAAGCGCGGCCCGCGCGGCGTGCGCATCCGCCGTGCCCTTGAGGAGCTCGGCCCGATCTACGTCAAGTTCGGCCAGATCCTGTCCACCCGCCAGGACCTGTTGCCCGACGACATCGCCCTGGAGCTGGCGCACCTGCAGGATGATGTGCCGCCGTTTCCGGGCAGCGTGGCGAAGGCGCAGATCGAGAAGGTTTTCGGGCAACCGGTCGCGAGCGTGTTCGAGGCGTTCGACGAGACACCGCTCGCCTCGGCGTCGATTGCGCAGGTGCACACCGCGCGCCTGAAGGACGACACCGAAGTCGTCATCAAGGTGCTGCGTCCCAACGTCCGGTATTTCATCGAGCGTGACGTCAACCTGCTGTACACGCTGGCGGGGCTGGCGGAACGCTACTGGTCGATCGGCAAGCGCTTGCGGCCATGCGAGGTGGTTGCCGAATTCGAAAAGACCCTGTACGACGAACTCGACCTGTTGCGCGAGGCGGCCAATGCCTCGCAGCTGCGGCGCAATTTCGCCGACACCAACCTGCTGTACGTACCGGAGGTGTACTGGGACTACTGCCGGCCCGAGATCATGGTCATGGAACGCATCCATGGTATCCAGATCAGCGACATCAAGGCACTGCATGCCAGCGGCATCGACCTGAAGACGCTTTCGGAGCGTGGCGTGGAGATCTTCTTCACACAGGTGTTCAGGCATAATTTCTTTCACGCCGACATGCATCCCGGCAATATCTTCGTCGGTCACGACGGGCGCTACATGGCGGTGGACTTCGGCATCATGGGCACCCTGAACCCGATCGACCAGCGCTATCTTGCGGAAAACTTCCTCGCCTTTTTCAACCGCGATTACCGGCGCGTTGCCGAATTGCACGTCGAATCCGAGTGGGTGCCGGACGGCACGCGCGTCGACGAATTCGAGTCGGCGATCCGCACGGTATGCGAACCGATCTTCGAAAAGCCGCTCAAGGAAATCTCCTTCGGCAATGTGCTGTTGCGCCTGTTCCAGACGGCTCGCCGCTTCAACATGGAAGTACAGCCGCAGCTGGTGCTGCTGCAGAAGACCTTGCTCAATATCGAGGGACTCGGTCGCCAGCTGTATCCGGAACTTGACCTGTGGAAGACTGCCAAGCCGTTCCTGGAGCGGACCATGAGCGAACAGCTCGGTGCGCGCGCACTGCTGCGCAACATCAGGGATAACGTGCCGGCCTGGAGCAGCGCCATGCCGGAACTGCCCATGCTCGCCCACCGCGTGCTGGAGCAGGCCAGTACGGGGAAGCTGCAGCTGGAATGGCGTTCCGAGGAACTCCGGCGCCTGCGCCACGAGGTGCGACGTGCCAACCGGCGAACGATCGGCACCATAATCGGCAGCAGCCTGCTGCTGTCCGCTGCGGTGATCTACGGGCTGGATGGCTATGCGCCGGCCATGGTGCTGGGTGCACCGCTGTTGACCTGGCTGGCCGGCGCGACCGGGCTGGTGCTGCTGATCCTGAGCTGGCCCGATAACGACGAGGACTAGCCTTCGCCCCGGAGTGGCTCATCTGGCTGTGCGGACCAGATCCCGCATGATCAGCGCACTACATCCCGAGACTGATACCCGTCAGTTCTGCACGAGGCGACGAAGAATGATCGACGCCACCAGCAACGCCAGCACGACAACCCAGAACACAGCGGAGATCAGTACGGACTGACGTGCCTTGCTCTTATCCAGCCAGTTGCGGGGCTGCACGCCCCGGTACAGGAACATCAGTTTCGCAGCCAGGTTGATGCATGCCGCGTTGGCTGCCAGCAGCAGGCCCGCGCCCGATGCCAGGGCCAGCGCCACTGCCGGTACCCGATTTACCCGTGTCGCGCTCTTCGCTACTTCGCGGCAACACCGCTTCTACCGGCTGGATGACGATGCGCGCCCCTTCGCTGGCACCCAGCATACTCTGCAGGGAATCGATCACCTCCCGGCGCGCGGCGTCATTGACCAGCATGCGTGAAATGCAGCGACCGTTCTCGCCCGGCGGGGAGGACCAGACATCCTCGACTTCATTCTGCCCGGCGATGCCCGCCAGCGTGTCGAGGTTACCGGCATCCGCGATGATTTCCATGATGCGCATGTCGCAGGAAATCTTTGCGTTGCGACCGGACAGCTGTCAGCGTGGTCGCTGCAGGGCGGATTCCACCGTGTCGCGCTGTTGCCGGCCGGCCAGAATCTCGATGAGTTCGAGCGCGAAATCCATGGCGGTTCCCGGGCCGCGCGAGGTGATGACCGTGCCATCCCGAACTACCGGCTGGTCGCTGTAGTCGATACCAGGTATGGCTGCGACGTCGAGCGCACCCGGAAAGCTGGTCGCACGCCGGCCGTGCAACAGGCCAGCCTGCGCAAGTACCCGGGGTGCGGCACAGATGGCGGCGGTGTACTTGTTCTGGCTTGCCATGCGCGTGACGAGTTCGATGATCCTGGCATCGTCCTTCAGGTGGTCGGCGCCAGGCAGTCCGCCCGGTAGCACGATCATGTCGTAATCGCGCGTGAGTGCCTCGTCGAGCGTGATATCGGGAATCAGCACCGTGCCGCGCGCTGCGCGTACCGGCAGCCCGTCCAGGCCGGCACTGTCGACCGTGATGCCGGCACGCCGCAGCAGGTCGATCACCGTCACGGCTTCCAGTTCTTCACAACCCTGTGCTAGCGGGACGAGGACGCTTGCCATGCCAGTTGCCTGTTGTTCTGCAGTTCGATCAAGCGCGCCACCGGGATCAGTTGCACCCCATGATCGCCAAGATTGTTCAGTTCCTCGACCAGCACCCCGAGGGTTGCCGGGTTGGGATGTCCGATGCCCAGCGCAGTGCCGTCACGGCGCGCCATTCTCACCAGCTCACGAAACTTCGCGCGCACCGCATCCGGCTTCGCTTCATTATCGAGGAATACATTGCGCTCGCTGTTCGGGATGTCGTATTCATGGGCCAGCTGACGCGCCACGGTGGCGCTGGTGGTACGGCTGTCGACAAAAAACAGGTTGCCATGCTCACTGATCGCCTGCATCAGCCAGGCCATGTTGCCGGGATGCCGGGTCAGCAGGCTGCCCTGGTGATTGTTGAGTCCGCTGACATGCGGCACAGCGGCGATATCCTGTGCGATCGTTGCACGAAACTGGCCGAGCGTCATGTCCAGCGTGAGCTCGCCCGGTTCCGCCTTGCGCGCCTCGTTCTCCAGCGCCTGCATGGGCAGGTGCAGCATGACTTCCTTGCGCCCGGCATGGGCACGACCTGCCAGTTCGCGGGTAAAGGGAGCGTTCGGAAGAAACGCACAGGCCACCGGGCCGGGCAGCGACACCGCCAGCCGCCCGGGTGAACGCTGGTTGCCCAGATCATCGATAATCAGTGCAATCGCGGGCAGCGTGCGCGCAGCACTGCCATCGTCAAGCGAATCGGCCGCTGCTGCCAGCGACAGGCAGGACAGCCAGCATGCGCAAACGATGCGCCAGCCTGACCGTCGAGATGGCATCCGGTCAGCCCGGATTACTGCATGCGTGCCTGCAGGATTGCCAGACCCTTGAGCAGGTTGAGCGCCTCGTACAGCATGTAGTCATCTTTCAGCAAGTTGCTCGCCTCGCCGTTCGATTTGTCATCGCCGTTCTTGTCCTTGCCGGACTTGTCCTTTCCGGACTTGCCGTTCGTGAGATGCTTGGACAGATTGGCCTCTGTCAGCGGCTGAATGTCCTTGTCCACCGCGGACACCTGTACCGGCTGGAGCGCGATGTCCGGGGTAATACCCTCGGCCTGGATGGAGCGCCCCGACGGCGTGTAGTAGCGCGCCGTGGTCAGCTTGAGCGCGGAGTTGTTGGTCAGCGGCAGAATGGTCTGCACCGAACCCTTGCCGAAGGTCTTGGCGCCCATGATGATGGCGCGCTTGTGGTCCTGCAATGCGCCCGCAACGATTTCTGAAGCCGATGCTGAACCCTGGTTGACCAGCACCACAAGCGGCGCGCCGTCCAGTATGTCGTCCGGTGTAGCGTTGAAGCGCAGCTTGGAGTCGGCGATGCGACCCTCGGTATAGACGATCATGCCCTTGGTCAGGAACGCATCGGAAACGGCAACTGCACCGTTGAGCACGCCACCCGGATTATTGCGCAGGTCGAGCACCAGGCCGTCCAGCTTGCCGCCGCGCTCTTTCTTCATGGCGTTGATCGCATCGACCATGTTGTTTGCGCTCTTCGACTGGAACTGGGAAATTCGCAAGTAGCCGTAGCCGTCTTCAAGCATGCGTGACTTGACGCTTTTCACCTTGATAATGTCGCGCGTAATGGTGATCTTGATCGGCTGGTCGGCACCTTCGCGCACGATCGTCAGTACGATATCGCTGCCCGGCTCGCCGCGCATGATCTTTACCGCTTCGTTAAGCGACATGCCCTTGACTGGCGTGTCGTCGAGGCGGATGACGAGGTCGCCGGCCTGGATGCCTGCCCGCTCTGCCGGCGTATCATCGATAGGTGCGATCACCTTGACAAAACCATCTTCCATCCCGACCTCGATACCGAGACCACCGAACTGGCCGGTGGTACCGACCTGCAATTCGTTGAACTGTTCCGCATCGAGATAGGACGAATGCGGATCGAGGCCCGACAGCATGCCGCGGATAGCATTCTCGATCAGCTCCTTGTCATCAACATCGACGACGTAGTCGTTCTTGATGCGCCCGAACACGTCACTGAAGGTGCGCAGCTCCTCGATCGGCAATGTCGCCTGGGTGGTTTCGCGTTCCGCCAGCACACCATGCCCGATCGAGACCAGGACGCCGATCATCAGACCGGTCAGCAGGAGCAAATAACTTTGAATATTCGGTTTCAGTTTGGATTTCATCTCTAGTGTCCGTAGTGCGCCAACCGGGCGGTGTCCCGCAGGATGCTGCAAGCCGTTGCGCTGTTATCGGGAATTCTCAACATTATCACAGCGTTGCCAGAAGCGGTATCGGCTTGACAGGAAACTCCTTGATCGGCGCGGTAATGCATGGCCCGACGCAGGTATGACAAGCAAAACCCGCCGGGATTCAACCGTCACCCGTCGTGCCGCTGCGGGAGGCGCGCGGCGCGGGT
>DATKZN010000139.1:0-11069 GCA_035527955.1 Gammaproteobacteria bacterium | reverse complement strand
CCATCCATCCCTCGCAGATCGAACTGGCCCACCAGATGTTCACCCCGACGGAGCAGGAAGTCGACCGTGCACGCCGCATCCTGGTCGCGATGGATGAGGCCGCGAAGGAGGGTCGCGGCGCGGTGGCGCTGGACGGCCGCCTGATCGACGCGGCATCCATACGCCAGGCGCAGGTGCTGGTCAGCAAGGCCGACCAGATCCAGCAGTCGCTCACGGCACGACAGTAGCCCGCCTATTGCACCAGCCGGCCGCGGTCCTGCAGGTAATCATGTGAAAACGAGGTAACAAGCATTGATGGTCCATCGAATTACAGGGATACGGTTTGTAACCGGCCCGCGGCCTATCAGGGCCCTGGCTGGTCCAGGCACGCCTGGACTTGATCTTCACTCAAGTCATAGCCACTGCTATGACTCTCGTTCCAGAGCGGCGTCCAGCCGCACCTGCCCTGCGCCAGCATCCCGGATGCCGGTGCAATAGGCAGGCTAAACGACAACAACGGAGAAGCCACGTGAATATCCATGAATACCAGACCAAGGAACTGCTGCGCGGCTACGGCGTTCCTGTCCCCGCCGGGCGTGTCGCGCACAACGTCGACAATGCCGTGACCATAGCCGAGGACCTCGGCGGCGAGCGCTGGGTGGTGAAGGCGCAGATCCATGCCGGTGGCCGTGGCAAGGGCGGCGGCGTCAAGGTCGCGAATTCGCTCGAAGAGGTGCGCCATCACACCGACGCGATGATCGGTATCCACCTGGTGACGCCGCAGACCGGAGCGACCGGGCGCCTGGTGCAGCGCGTGCTGGTGGAGCAGGCCAGCAACATCGAAAAGGAATACTACCTGGGCATGGTGATCGACCGTGCCAGCCAGCGCGTGACCATCATCGCCTCGGCCTCCGGTGGCATGAACATCGAGGAAGTCGCGAAGGCAACGCCCGAGCGCGTGATTCGCGAGACGGTCGATCCGGCGGTCGGACTGATGAGTTTCCAGTGCCGCAAGATCGCGGCGAAGATCGGCCTGCGGGGCAAGCAGATCAGTGCCGCCACCAAGCTGATGCTGGCGCTGTACCGCTGCTTCCGCGACAAGGATGCGCTGCTGGTGGAGATCAATCCGCTGGCCGAGGTGAACGGCGGCGACCTGATCGCACTGGACGCCAAGATGTCCTTCGATGGCAACGCGCTGTACCGCCATTCGGACATCACCGAGATGCGCGATTTCGACGAGGAAGACATCAAGGAGGTCGAGGCCTCCGGCCACGGCCTGAACTACATCGCGCTGGATGGCAACGTCGGCTGCATCGTCAACGGCGCGGGCCTGGCCATGGCCACCATGGATGCGATCAGCTTCCACCAGGGCAAGCCGGCCAACTTCCTCGACGTCGGCGGCGGCGCCTCGCCGGAGAAGGTCGGCAACGCCTTCCGCATCGTGTTGCAGGACCCGAACGTGAAAATCATCCTGGTCAACATCTTCGCCGGCATCAACCGCTGCGACTGGATCGCCGAGGGTCTGGTGCAGGCCATGCGCGACCAGCAGATCGATGTGCCGATCGTGGTGCGGCTGGCCGGTACCAATGTCGAGCTGGGCGCGCCTATCCTGGAACAGTCCGGTTTCCCGTTCATCATGGCGGACAACCTGGACGACGCCGCCACCAAGGTCATGGCATCACTGGGAGCATCCTCATGAGCGTGTTCGTACACAAGCATTCGCGCGTCATCATCCAGGGCTTCACCGGCCAGCACGCCACCTTTCATGCCGAAGAGGCCATGAAGAACGGCACCACCGTTGTTGGCGGCGTGACGCCGGGCAAGGGCGGCCAGCATCATCTCGGCCTGCCGGTGTTCGATACCGTACACCAGGCAGTTCATCACACCGGCGCCGACGTGGCCGGGATCTTCGTACCGCCGCCGTTTGCCGCCGATGCCATCATGGAGGCGATCGAGGCCGGTGTCGGCGTGGTGGTCGTGATCGCGGACGGCATCCCCGTGCACGACATGGTCAAGGTCAAACGCTACGCGAAGGACCGCAACGCGGTCATCATCGGGCCGAACACCCCCGGCATCATCACCCCCGCAGCCTGCAAGGTCGGCATCATGCCCTCGCATATCTACACGCCGGGCCGCATCGGCGTGGTGTCGCGTTCCGGCACGCTCAACTACGAGGCCGTGCAGCAGATGTCGGAGCTCGGCATGGGCCAGTCGACCTCGGTCGGTATCGGTGGCGACCCGGTCAACGGCACCGACTTCGTTACCGTGCTGCGGGCCTTCGAGGAAGATCCGGACACCGATGCCGTCATCATGATCGGCGAGATCGGCGGCCAGCAGGAAGTCGAGGCGGCGCGCTGGGCACGCGACAACATGAAAAAGCCGGTCGTCGGGTTCATTGCCGGTGTCTCGGCACCGCCCGGACGGCGCATGGGACATGCCGGCGCCATCATTTCCGGCCAGGCCGACACCGCCAATGCCAAGATGGACGTGATGCAAGAGCTGGGCGTACACGTGGTGCGAAACCCGGCGCTGATCGGCGAGACCGCCCACCGGGTGTTTGGCTGATCCGGGCGTTCCAAACCAAAGCCACAGGGGTCACAGGGCCCACAGAGACAGCAAGGGTTGCAACCCGTTTTTTCATGCTCTGTGGTCTCTGTGTCCTCTGTGGCACACACGCGGCCCCGATCAGCTCCCGATCCAGTTCTATTTGTTTGAAAAGTGCCCGGCGTCATTGCTTGCGCGCCGTCTTGCGCTTAAACTACCCGATTGAAATTATTCACTAACCCCCCGTTTTCCGGCGGGTTTCTTGTTTCAGCGTTATTTACTGGAGTGTGGCATGGCAATTGAACGGACCTTTTCCATTATCAAACCCGATGCGGTCGCCAAGAACGTGATTGGCGAGATCGTCAGCCGTTTCGAGAAAAACGGGCTGCGCGTCATCGCGATGAAGATGCTGCATCTCACGAAGGAGCAGGCCCAGGGCTTCTACGCCGTGCACAAGGAGCGTCCGTTCTACAATGACCTGGTCGAATTTATGACCTCGGGCCCGGTGGTGGTGCAGGTGCTGGAAGGGGAGAATGCCGTCAAGAAGAACCGCGAGCTGATGGGTGCCACCAACCCGGCCGAGGCAGCAGCAGGCACCATCCGCGCCGATTTCGCCAAGACCGTGGACGAGAATGCCGTGCACGGCTCCGATGCCCCGGAAACCGCCGCCCAGGAAATCGAGTTCTTCTTCGGCGACGGCCTGTGCCCGCGAACCCGCTAGGCCGAAACGGGCCGAACCCGCATGACCGATACCCCGAAAACCAATCTGCTGGATCTTGACCGTCCGGGCCTGGAGCGCTTCTTCACCGACCAGGGTGAAAAGGCGTTCCGTGCCACGCAGGTCATGAAATGGCTGTACGGCCAGGGGGTCGCCGACTTCGCGGCGATGACCAATATCAGCAAGGCGCTGCGAATGGACCTGGCGGAACGGGCCGAGGTGCGCCTGCCGGAAATCGCGGCGGACAACCTGTCGGATGACGGCTCACGCAAATGGCTGTTCCGGCTTGCCGACGGCAATTGCATCGAAACCGTGTTCATTCCGGAAGCGGAGCGCGGCACGCTGTGCGTGTCGTCGCAGGTTGGCTGCATGCTGAATTGCAGCTTCTGCTCGACGGCACAGCAGGGTTTCAACCGCAACCTGTCCACCGGCGAAATCATTGCGCAGGTATGGATGGCGGCGCACCTGCTGGGCCAGCGGCCGGATACCGAACGCGTGATTTCCAATGTCGTGATGATGGGCATGGGTGAACCGCTGCTCAATTATGACAACGTGGTGAGCGCCATGCGCATCATGCTTGACGATTTCGGCTACGGTCTGTCGAAGCGGCGCATCACCCTGAGCACCGCGGGCGTGGTGCCGGCAATACGGCAGCTGCGCGAGGACTGTGATGTCAGCCTTGCGGTGTCGCTGCATGCGTCCACCGATGAGCTGCGCGATGAACTGGTGCCGCTGAACAGGAAGTACCCGATCCGGGAATTGCTCGATGTCTGCCGCGAGTACGTCGGTGAGGGGCGCCGGCGCGTCACGTTCGAATACGTCCTGCTGGCGGGTGTCAACGACACGGACCAGCATGCGCGCGAACTGATCCGCTGTCTGGAGGGCGTGCCCGCCAAGGTGAACCTGATTCCGTTCAACCCGTTCCCGCAGACGCGTTACCTGCGCAGCTCGAACAACCGTATCCATAAATTTTTCGAGATACTCAACCAGGCCGGCATCGTGACCATCACCCGCAAGACCCGCGGCGATGATATCGATGCGGCCTGTGGCCAGCTGGCCGGCCAATTCCAGGACCGGACCCGACGGCGCGTGCGTTCCCAGTCTGCCAACCAGGTGCAATGAACATGAAACCAAGGATTCTGGTGCTGTGTCTGCTGTTGCCCGTGCTGCTGACGGGATGTGCGACCGCCAAGCTCGACAAGGAAAGGGAAAAGGACAAGCTTGTCGCCGCGGCGCGGGCAAACACCCAGCTGGGCGTGGAATACCTGCGCAAGGGTGAATACGAGACCTCGCTGAAAAAACTCGAGAAGGCGCTCGAAATCGATCCGGACTACGCCGATGCACACGACGTAATCGCCGTACTGTACGAAAGGGTCGGCAAGCCCGACCTTGCCGAAAAGCATTTCAAGCGTGGCCTCAAGCTCAACCCTGACAATGCCGGTTCCCACAATAACTACGGCCGCTTTCTATGCAACATGAAACGTTACAAGGAAGCCGAGAAGGAATTCCTGGTCGCGGCGGACAATGCCTTTTACGTGTCGCCCGAACTGCCGCTGCTGAATGCCGGCATGTGCATGGAGGCGCAGCCGGATATGGCGAAGGCGGAAATGTACTACCGGCGGTCGCTGGACAAGGATCCCACGTTCGGTCCCGCACTGCTGCAGATGGCCAGTCTGAGCCTCGGGGCCGAAAACTACCTCGACGCACGCGGCTACCTGCAGCGTTACCAGCAGACCAGCCGGCAGACGCCCGAGAGCCTGTGGCTGGGCGTGCGTATCGAGTATGCCCTCAAGGACCACAAGGCCTGGGGCAATTACGCGCTGCAACTGAAAAACAACTTTCCGGACAGCAGGCAAACCGCCTCACTGATGGAGTGGGAGAATGGGCTCAGGTCAGGACGCTGATGCGACAACGCCTGCATCGGCCGACCGGGACGCGCCGATAGGCCGGCAGCTCGCGGCTGCCAGGAAGGGGCGCAAGCTGGACGTCGAGACGGTTGCGCGCGAACTCAAGCTGGATGCCGCGATCGTCCGGGCACTGGAAAGTGACGATAGAACGGCCTTGCCCGCGCCGATCTTCGTTCAGGGTTACCTGCGCAGCTATGCCCGCTTGCTCGACCTGCCGGTGCAGGAACTGCTCGCGCGTTATGCCGAGACGACCGCCGCGCCGCCGCCGCTGACAGTCACTCGCATCAAGCGCAAGGTGCCCGTGCTGCAGATGCCGTCAACGCGGCTGATCAGGAATGTGGTGCTGGTACTGCTGACGGGCATCATGATCTGGCTGGCCTACCCGTATGTCGCGCAGCTGCTGACATCCCGGGACAAGGTCATCGAGGAGCAGGCGCCGGGACGTCTCGAGTTGCCCCCGGCAAGCAGGTAGCGGCAAACGGTATACGGGACAGGACAATCTCCTCCACAGTTGCCGGAGTCGGCGCGCCAGATGTGCCGCGCCGCGGGCACCGGACAAGCAGGAATCTGGGCAGGTACATGAGCAAGACGATCCAGGCCGTTAGAGGCATGAACGACATACTGCCGGGCGACACTACCGCCTGGCAGTTTCTCGAAGCGGTGCTGCGCGAGGTGGTGCATGCCTACGGTTACCGCGAGATTCGCCTGCCGGTGGTCGAAAAGACCGAGCTGTTCAAGCGCTCGATCGGCGAGATCACCGATATCGTCGAAAAGGAGATGTATACCTTCGAGGACCGCAACGGCGACAGTCTGACGCTGCGTCCGGAAGGCACAGCCGGCTGCGTGCGCGCCTGCATGGAGCACGGTCTGCTGTACAACCAGGTGCAGCGACTCTGGTATGCCGGGCCGATGTTCCGGCACGAGCGTCCGCAGAAGGGCCGCTATCGCCAGTTTCACCAGATCGGCGTCGAGGCCTTTGGCATGGCGGGTCCCGACATCGATGCCGAGATGATCTTCATGAGCGCGCGCATCTGGCAGCGCCTCGGAATCGGGCAGACGGCGCTGCAGCTCAATTCGCTGGGCACGCTGGCGGCGCGTGCCAGCTACCGTACCGCGCTGGTCGAGTACCTGCAGTCCCGCGCGGGTGACCTTGACGAGGACAGCCGGCGGCGGCTCGATGGCAACCCGCTGCGCATCCTGGACAGCAAGAACCCGGCAATGCAGGGCGTGATTGAAGCCGCACCCAGCCTGGCGGACTATCTCGACGACGAATCGCGCCAGCACTTCGACAGCTTGTGCGGCCTGCTGGACGCGGCAGGAATAGACTATGTACTCAACCCGCGGCTGGTGCGCGGCCTGGATTATTATTCGAAGACCGTATTCGAATGGGTGACTGACCAGCTCGGCGCGCAGGGCACGATCTGCGCCGGCGGACGCTACGATGGTCTGGTCGAGTACCTCGGTGGCCGGCCGACCCCGGCGTTCGGTTTCGCCATCGGGCTGGAGCGCCTGCATGCGCTGCTGCTGGCAGGCAATGCACGGCCGCCGGAGGCCGATCTGCATTTTTACCTGGTGCTGAGCGGCGCACAAGGCATGCAACGGGGCATGGTGTACGCTGAGGAACTGCGCACCGCGGAACCGCGCCTGCGTGTGGAAACCGGTTGTGGCGGCGGCAGTTTCAAAAGCCAGTTCAAGCGCGCGGACCGCAGCGGGGCGTCGTATGCGCTGGTGATCGGTGACGAGGAGGCCGCACAGCAGACCGTGGTCATCAAGCCGCTGCGGGATACGGCAGAGCAGTTTGCGGTGCCGCAACAGCAACTGAAGGAGCGCTTGCGCGACATGCTCAACATAGCACCGGCAGCCAGGCAGCCGGAGTAATCGACAGAGACGGGAGTCCTTGATGGAAACGCATGTAACAGACGAGCAGCAGCTCGAGACGATCAAGAAATGGTGGCAGGCGAACGGCAGCTCGATCATTACCGGGGTTATTCTCGGCATCGCTGTCCTGTTCGGCGGCAAGGCCTGGTTTGCCTGGCGTGAGAACATTGCCCAGCAGGCATCCGACATCTATACCTCGATGGCCGGGGCGCTGGAGCAGGGCGACCGCATGGCGACGATCGAACGCGCCAGCATGCTGATCTCCGATTACAGCGGCACGCCGTACGCCGCGCTGGCGGCGCTCGCCATCGCCCGGCTAAGGGTCGAGGAGGGCGAACTGGAAGCCGCGCAGACGCAGTTGCAGTGGGTGGTCGACAATGCCGACGCTGATTACACCCGCCTCATCGCACGCCTGCGGCTGGCGCGCGTCATGCTGGCGCTCGAAGATGTCGACGGCGCCGAGGCCGTGCTGCTCGCGGCGGGTCCGGCGGCCGACACGGAAGTGATGTTTGTCGAACTCAAGGGCGATATCTACAGTGCGCGCGGGCACCAGGAACAGGCCGCCACGGCTTACAGCCAGGCGCTGTCGATTGCCGCCCCGGACTATCCTGGCAGTCACCTGCTGCAGCTCAAGTATGACAATGCCCGCGCGCTCGCGGATGACGGGACGGAGACCGGGCAGTGAGACAGATCCTGCTGCTGTTCCTGCTCGGCAGCCTGTTGTCCGGCTGCTCGACGATGTCGTCATGGTTCGACGGCATCCTCGGCGGTGATGACAACGCCGAACCGCCGACACCGCTGACCGACATCGAGGCATCGGTACAATTCGACAAACGCTGGAGCGGGGATATCGGCGTCGGTTACGACAAACAGTTCATCAACCTGCAGCCGGCTGTTGCCGGCGAGCGGCTGTACGTCGCCGACCACAAGGGCCGGGTCGTGGCGCTCGATGCAGCCAGCGGCAAGCGCTTGTGGACGACCGAAACGGGTACCGCGCTCGCGGCCGGTCCGGGGGTCGGCGAGGGTATGGTGGTGGTCGGCAGCAGCGATGCAGAAGTGATCGCGCTGGATGCCGGGGACGGCGCCGTGCGCTGGCGGGTCGAGGTCAGCAGCGAGGTGCTGTCGGTGCCCAGGATCGACCTCGACAAGGTCATCGTGCAAACCGCCGATGGCAGTATCGCCGCACTGGATGGCGCCGATGGCAGTCAATTATGGATCAACGACCGGACAGTGCCGGTGCTTACCCTGCGTGGCACCAGCACCCCGGCGGTATCGCTGGGGCTGGTGGTGGCCGGTTTCTCCAACGGCAAGCTGGTTGCGTTCAGCGCAGACAAGGGATTTCCGGTATGGGAGAAGAGTATTGCCGTCCCTAAGGGACGCTCCGAACTCGAGCGCATCGTCGATATCGACGGCAATCCGGTGATCGTCGGCGGTACCGTGTTCGTTACCACCTACCAGGGTCGTATTGCCATGCTCGAGCTGCGCAGCGGCAACGTTGGCTGGGAACGCGATATGTCTTCCAGTGCGGGCCTGGGCGTGGACTTCTCGCAGGTCTACATTACCGATGACAAGAGCCAGGTGTGGGCGCTGTCACGCAACTCGGGGGCCTCGGCATGGAAGAACGACAGCCTGACGTGGCGCGGCCTGACCGCCCCGCAACCGTTCGGCGATTATGTCGTCGTTGCCGACGCACAGGGCTACGTGCACCTGCTGTCGCGCTATGACGGACACATCGCCGCGCGTATCGAGGCGGACGGCGCGGGTATCCGCGCCAGGCCGCTGGCGATCAAGGACACGCTGTACGTGTTCGGGAATTCCGGCAAGCTGATTGCCTATACCCTGAAAGATAAATAGCCGGCCGCCGGCGCCTGCGCGCGCCGGCAGCGTCGCTTTTCCAGCCAACACGATTCCTTACCCAGCGCCATGTTACCGGTCATTGCACTCGTAGGTCGTCCGAACGTCGGCAAGTCGACCCTGTTCAACCGCATCACCCGCAGCCGGGATGCCCTGGTTGCCGACTTTCCCGGCCTGACGCGCGATCGTCAGTACGGTGACGGCCGGCTCGGCGAACGCCCCTATATCGCCATCGACACCGGCGGCCTGACCGGTGAGAACGGTGACCTCGAAGGGATGATGGCCCGCCAGGCCTGGCAGGCCGTGACCGAGGCGGACCTGGTGTTCTTCATGGTCGATGCACGTGACGGTCTGACCGCGCTGGACCAGACGGTGGCCGCCGAGCTGCGCCGCACCGGCAAGCCCTGCATCCTCGTCGCCAACAAGACCGACGGCATTGATGAAACAACCGTGCTGGTGGATTTTTACACGCTCGGCCTGGGCGACCCGGTGCCGATTGCCGCCAGCCACGGGCGCGGCGTCGGCGCGCTCATGGAGCTGGCGATGACGCGGCTGCCGCCCGCCGCGGCGGAAGCCAGCCCGGTAGAGGCCGGGGATGGCAGTATCCGCGTCGCCGTGGTCGGACGCCCGAATGCCGGCAAGTCCACCCTCATCAACCGCATGCTGGGCGAAGAGCGCGTGCTGGTGTTCGACATGCCGGGCACGACGCGTGACAGCATATTCATCCCGCTGCGGCGTGACGACTTGGATTACACCCTGATCGACACGGCCGGCGTGCGGCGCCGCGCGCGCGTCCAGGAAACTGTCGAGAAGTTCAGCGTCATCAAGACGCTGCAGGCCATCGATGCCGCGCACGTGGTCATCCTGGTGCTGGATGCGCAGCGCCAGATCAGCGAACAGGATGCCAGTCTGGCCGGTTACATTACCGAGAAGGGGCGGGCGCTGATCGTCGCGGTCAACAAGTGGGATGGCCTGGACAGTCATTCGCGCGATACGATCCGCGAGCAGTTGAACCGGCGCCTGCCGTTTCTCGACTTCGCCACCAGGACCTTCATTTCCGCGAAACACGGCACTGGCGTGGGCGAACTGTTTCCCCAGATCCGGCAGGCCCATGAATCGGCGACGCGCGAGCTGTCCACGCCGGAACTGACCCGGATCCTGGAACGCGCCGTGCAGGCACACCAGCCGCCGCTGGTGCGTGGCCGGCGCATCAAGCTGCGCTACGCCCACCAGGGCGGCCGCAATCCGCCGGTCATCGTTATTCACGGTAACCAGACCGCCGCCGTGCCTGCGACCTACCGGCGTTACCTGGTGAATACCTTTCGTACCGCCATGCAGCTGACGGGAACGCCGATCCGCATCGAGTTCAAGACCGGCGCGAATCCCTACCAGGGGCGCAGGAACACGCTGACGCCACGCCAGGTCAAGCGCAAGGTGCGCCTGAAAAAACACGTCGCGAAGAAACGCCGATAACAGGGCGCATGCAGGCGCCGCTGAATAAGTGCGATGCAGGGTAGTGCCCGCAACTATAAAGCGGGGAGTGATAGCTTAGTGAAAAAGTGAGTCAGCGTGTTTGCTGAATGATCGCCTGCACCTGGAAACGAAACTTCCGGTACACGGGTAACCGAGTGGTATTTCTGAACGTCTGCTATTGGCAATAAATTTGCCGTTCCCGGTTAAAGTAAACTCCGCGGATACGGGGCTCCTGGTCGGCGACTATCTGCCACAAAGCGACATTCCCCGCGTTCCTGTAAAGGTCAGGAACGCAGCAAGAATTGCCGTTCTCAGAATCCTTGGGTACTTCGTTTACCGGTCAATAACGGGCTGTCTTTAGTTTTTACTCTGACCCCAAATATTATAAGAAAAGGGGCCTGACGGCCCCTTTTCTGTTGCAGCTTAGGCGTCAGGGATGCAAAGAAACAGCCACACCCTGAAGCCTTTGGCCGGAATGGTTTATCGTTACTGATAACTACCCGGTGGCGCGGCCCAGGGCTGCATTGGTGCCGGCTTGTTGGCCTCCTCGAGCATCTTGATGCGCTCCTTCAAACGTTCAATCTCAGCGGCACTCCCTGCGTCTGCCGGTGCACCCGCGCCGGGCGCACCGGCATAGCCAGGGGCTCCGCCATAGCCGGGGTTGCCACCATAACCGGGACCACCACCATAACCGGGACCACCACCATAACCGGGAC
>DATKZN010000138.1:0-3716 GCA_035527955.1 Gammaproteobacteria bacterium | reverse complement strand
GCAACGCTGTTCGGGATCACCGCCTATCTGGGTTACGGCCAGGGCGATGATGATACGTCCAACAATGAATACACGGCCTGGACCCTGGCCGCCATGTACAATTTCAGCAAGAACACCATGGTCTATGCCGGTCACAGCCAGGTGGATTGCGACGCCGGTGGTGGTCCCTCGACCCTGAGTGCATGTAACGGTATCAGCGTCAGCGGCGGCGAGAACGACAAGACCTCCTTCGGCCTGAAGCACAAGTTCTGATCTGACTGTAACAGGCAGGAACATGGAAAAGGGGCCCAAAGGGCCCCTTTTTTTATTTAATTTGGTCCGATCTGATGGTCTAATCCCTTTAATTATTATTGTAGGAGCGCTTCCCAAGCGCGAGGTCTTTTCGAAAAGATCGCGGATGAGATCCGCTCCTACAGGTGCGTACGTAATCGAATATTGTTGTAGGAGCGTTTCTCAAGCGCGATGTGTTTTTATCGAGAGGACGCGAACGGGATCCGCTCCTGCAGTCAGGTAATCTTCTTCACGCCCTCCGCGGTACCCAGCAGTAGCACGTCGGCCGGGCGCAGCGCAAACAGCCCGTTGGTGACCACGCCCGGAATGTTGTTCAGCTCCTGTTCCAGCCTGGCCGGTTCCATAATGCGCAGATTGTGCACATCCAGGATTTCGTTGCCGTTGTCGGTAACGAAATCCTCGCGCCAGACCGGTTGCCCGCCACGCTTGACCAGTTCGCGTGCCACCATGCTGCGTGCCATGGGGATGACCTCGACGGGCAGCGGAAAGGTGCCGAGTATGTCGACCAGCTTGCTGCCGTCAGCGATACAGATGAACTTCTCCGCGCAGGCCGCCACGATTTTTTCACGTGTCAGCGCGCCGCCGCCGCCCTTGATCAGTTGCAGGTGGTGGTTGGACTCGTCCGCGCCGTCGACGTAGACCGACAGCTCGCCGGCGGCATTGAGGTCCATGACCGGGATGCCGTGCGCGGCCAGCCGCTCGGCGCTGGCGCGCGAGCTCGCCACCGTGCCGTCGATCTTGTGCTTGATGCCGGCGAGGCAATCGATGAAGTGGTTGGCAGTCGAGCCGGTGCCGATGCCGATGATGGTGCCGGGCACTACGTATTCGAGTGCTGCCTCGGCTGCCATTTTTTTCATTTCGTCCTGTGTCATGCGGATGCTCCGAATCGGGAATGGCACCGATAATACCCGGGCCGTGCATGGATGTCATGGGTACCTCGGAGGCTGGTGCCGGTATCTGGGCAAGCCGGAGTTGACCTGCTACTGTACGCGGCATGCTTGAGCATTATCTGCAAATGATCAGTACCGCCCGTGTCTACGAGGTGGCCGTGGAAACACCGCTGGAACTCGCCGAGCGGCTGTCCCGCCGGTTTGGCAACCGGATCTGGATGAAGCGCGAGGAGCTGCAGCCGGTGCACTCCTTCAAGCTGCGCGGTGCCTACAACAAGATTTCCGGATTGTCCGAGGCGGATTGTGCACACGGGGTGATCGCGGCCTCAGCCGGCAACCACGCACAGGGTGTGGCGCTGGCTGCACGTTGTCTTGACGTGAAGGCACTGATCGTAATGCCGCGCACCACGCCTTCCATCAAGGTCGAGGCGGTCAGGGACTACGGTGCACAGATCAAACTGCATGGCGACACCTACGACGAGGCCTACGAGTTCGCCGCGCAGCATGCACAAGAGAAGGGTATGGCATTCATCCATCCCTATGACGATCCGGAGGTGATCGCCGGGCAGGGCACGATCGGACTGGAAATCCTGCGTCAGCACCAGGACGACATACATGCCGTCTTCGTGCCGGTCGGTGGCGGAGGTTTGATTGCCGGTATCGCGCTCGCCGTGAAGGCATTGCGCCCGGCAACCCGGGTAATCGGCGTCGAGCCGGACGAAGCGCCATGCATGTACCAGGCGCTGCAGCATGGCCGGCGTATCAAGCTGCCCCAGGTCGGTATTTTCGCGGACGGTGTCGCCGTACGCCAGGCGGGCAAGGAGCCGTTCCGTATCGCGCGGCAGTACGTCGACGAGGTCATGACCGTCACGACCGACGAGATCTGTGCGGCCATGAAGGATGTTTTCGACGATTGCCGCTCGGTGCTCGAACCCGCCGGTGCGCTGGGAATCGCCGGGATCAAGAAATACGTCGAGGCCACCGGTATCAGCGACAGCAGCCTGGTGGCCATCAACAGCGGCTCAAACATCAATTTCGACCGGTTGCGGCACGTCGCCGAACGGGCGCAGATCGGCGAACAGCGCGAGGCCCTGCTGGCAGTGACGATTCCGGAGGAGCCGGGCAGTTTCCGCCGTTTCTGCCGCACCATCGGCAAGCGTGGCATCACCGAGTTCAACTACCGTTACGCGGATGCCCGCCAGGCGCATGTCTTCGCCGGCGTCCAGTTGCAGGATGGCGAGGGCGAGCGCACTGCACTGGTCGAGGAATTGCGCGGCCATGGTTATCCGGTCGAGGACCTGACCGACAGCGAGATCGCCAAACTTCATGTGCGCCACATGGTGGGCGGGCGTGTGCCGGGGCTGAAGAATGAGCTGCTGTTCCGCTTCCAGTTCCCGGAACGGCCGGGTGCCTTGCTGAAATTCCTGTCCTCGATGGGCACGCGCTGGAACATCAGCCTGTTTCACTATCGCAATCACGGGGCGGACTACGGCCGCGTCCTGGTGGGCATCCAGGTGCCGAAGGAAAGCCGCAAGGCGTTCCGGGAGGAACTCGAGAAACTCGGTTATGTCTACCGGGAGGAGACGAATTGCCCGGCCTATAAACTGTTCCTGGGGAATGACTAGGCCGGTAACGGCCATGCCTGCACCCCTTCCCTGATCGACGCACCTGTGGGAGCGGATCTCATCCGCGACCGTACCTCGAACTGTCCATCGCGCATGCGACCCCTAACCGTGTGCTGACAGGTAGTCATTTAGTCATTCAGGATGTCGTGAGCCTGCGAACCGCATTGACCCTGTTTGAAAGATAGCCCGTAGGAGCGGATCTCATCCGCGATTACCTGTCCTGAAATTCTATCGCGCTTGAGAAGCGCTCCTGCACCGATAGAAACGCCGGCAGGAGCAGGCCGCGTCCGCTATCTTTTCAAGCCAGCTGCACGATGTGCACCCTTCAACATGCATTCATATTTCCGTTTCCAACCGTGGATTCCGTGGCCATAATTCTTCGTGCGGAGTGCGGAGTGCGGAGTGCGGGTTGTAGGGTGCGTTTCACGCACCATTGCCGGTGTACGACGTACACGCTACCCAATAAGCCGGCACCGCAACAAACCGCCGACGCAGGGTGCATTTATCTTTCCGTGTCCTTCCCTGGATACCGTGGCCATTCTTCTTTCCGCTCATGGCCTGGGCCATGCCGTGAGTGACCATCCTTGCAGGCAAAAAAAAGCCCGGGAACCCCCGGGCTTTTCGATGTTTGCATGGAACCCGCCAGGCGGGTTCCATTCAAACAGACTGCGATCAGCGCTTCTTGCGAGTAGCCGTCTTGCGCTTCGGAGCGGCCTTCTTCCGCTTCGGTGCAGCCTTCTTGCGCTTCGGAGCGGCCTTCTTCCGCTTCGGTGCAGCCTTCTTGCGCTTCGGAGCGGCCTTCTTCCGCTTCGGTGCAGCTTTCTTGCGCTTCGGAGCGGCCTTCTTCCGCTTCGGTGCTGCCTTCTTGCGCTTCGGAGCGGCCTTCTTCCGCTTCGGTGCTGCCTTCTTC
>DATKZN010000137.1:0-4449 GCA_035527955.1 Gammaproteobacteria bacterium | reverse complement strand
TACAGGTCCGAGCGAAAGGCATTTGACAGATACCTGCACAGCTCGCGGCCGAACAGGTAGCCCAGCGGCAGTGCCAGCAGGGTGGCAACGGCAAGCTCACCGAGCAGGATGTAGGCGACCTCGCCGCGGGTAAAGCCAAGTACCCGCAGGCTGGCCAGTTCGCGGTCACGCTCCGACAGCGCGATACGCGCGCTGTTATAAACCACCCCGAAGGCGATGGCGCCACCCAGTATGGCGGTCACAAAGGAAAAGAAAAGGATGGTCTCTTCCATGGTCTTGTGAAAGCTGCGGATCGCCGTCTCGCGCACGATCGTACCGGCCACCCGTGGCATACCGTCCAGCTCGCGATAGATGCGCTCGCTATGCCGTTCGTCGATGTCCATGAACACGGCGTTTATCGCATCACCCTCTTTCAGCAGGCGGTTGACGGTTGCCCGCTGCATGTAGGCCGAAACTCCCAGGTATTCGCTGGTCAGCCCGACCACCGGCACTTCCAGCACCGGCCGGTTGCCTTCCAGCACTTCCACGATCAGCCATTCTCCCGGCTCGATATCCAGTAGCTCGGCGAGAAAATCGGTCAGCACCACGCCCTGTTCAGGCAGATCGACGCGTTGCAGGTCGGCATCGAGGATCCTGCGCAACACCCCGTCCGGCTCCATGCCCTGCAGGGCGCCGCGGTAGCTGCGATGCTCGTGGCGCAAGCGTGCCGGTACCGCGCGCATGCCTTCCGCGTACTGCACACCCTCGATTCCGGTCAGCGAATACAGGGCATGGTGCGAGGTCGGCTCGGTCAGGGTCACGGTCAGGTCCTGGCTCTGGCTCATGGCGTATTGCACGTCCACCATGTAGGTCACGGCATCGCGCTGGAAATTGGCCACCATGACAATGCCGCAGGCCGCCGCGATACCGCCGATGGACAACAGCGACTTCAGGGGCCGGCGCTCGATATGCCGGGCGATCATGCGCGTGGGTTGTGAAAACAGCCGCTGCAAGCCCAGCCGTTCGATAAGGGTCTCGCGGTACACGGCCGGCGTTTCCGGGCGCATGGCCTCCGCCGGCGGCAGCTGCACCGCCCGGTACACCGCCAGCATTGCACCGGTCAGGCCCGCTGCAAGACTGACCAGGGTCGCCAGCACGACAACATCGGCATGCAGGTGGTACTCGGTGAACGGGAATCGGTAGAATTCCATATACAGCGCGCTCAGTCCCTGGCCCATCCAGATCCCGACGCCGATACCGCCGGCAAGCCCGAGCAGCACAATGACCAGTACCAGCATGGCATAGTGCCGTCCCACGGCCAGGTTGCTGTAGCCAAACGCCTTGAGGATCGCGATCTGGTTGCGCTGGGTATTCACCAGCCGCGTGATGACCACGTTCAGCAAAAAGGCCGCCACACCCAGGAAGATCACAGGAAATACCGCCGCCATGGTTTCCAGGCCCTTCAGCTCCTCGGACAGGAAGCGGTTCGAAGTCTGGTCCTTGCGTGCATAGGCACCGAGCCCGCCGTAGCGCGCCAGCACCTGGTCGATGCGCTGGATGACGTCGTCGACAATCGCGCCCTCCACCAGCTTGAAGCTGACGTCGTTGAAGGCGCCTTCCATGTTGTAGGCCGCCGCCAGCGCCGTGCGCCCCATCCACAGGACACCGTAACGCTCGAAATCCGGAAACACCGCGCCAGGAGCTATGGCATACATAAACTCGGGTGACATGGCAATGCCGACGATGGTCAGCTGCTTGCGCCGGCCGTTGATGGTCGCCGTGAGGCTGTCGCCCGGTTTCAGGCCGTGCTCGCCGGCAAAGGTATCATTCACCAGCACCTCGTCGTCACGGCCCGCCTCGACCAGGCGGCCGCGACGCAGGTGCAGCGCGTTGAGATCCGGTGGCCTGCCCTCGGGGATCGACACCAGCGTAGCAATGACCGGGTCGTCGAAATCCGGGACTGCCAGGCGTGCGGCCGCGATCACCCGTGTCTGCACGCGCTCCACGCCGGGTATGGCCTGCAGCCGGCCGATGACCGAGTCGGGCGCGCGCTTCAGCAGGACGAACGCCTCCGCGAAGCGCTGCTCGCGGTAGTAGCCGTCGCGCGCGACCAGCAGCGTGTCATAGGTCGACAGCGACATGACAAAGGTCGCGACCCCGCCGACCTGCACCAGCGCAATCGCCAGCACCATACCGCGCATCTCCAGCAGGTCACGCCACAGCTTGCGGTTCAGCGCGCGCATGGCTACCAGCTCAGTTCCGCCGCTGCCTTGCGCGTCGTGTTTCGCTGTATGGAACTGATCCGCCCGTCCATGATATGCACCACGCGGTCGGCCATGTCGGCGATACCGGCATTGTGCGTGATCAGCGCCGTGGTGGTACCGAGTTCGCGGTTGGCACGTTCCAGCGCCTCCAGTACTAGCACCCCGGTCTCCGAGTCCAGCGCCCCGGTGGGTTCGTCGCACAGCAACACGGCAGGGTTCTTGGCAATGGCGCGTGCAATGGCGATGCGCTGCTGCTCGCCGCCGGATAACTGCGCCGGGAAGTGGTCCATGCGATGCTGCAGCTTGACCAGCGCCAGCGCATCTTCCGGGGTCATGGGATGGGGCACGATCTCGGTGACCGCGGCCACGTTTTCACGCGCCGTCAGGCTCGGCATCAGGTTGTAAAACTGGAACACGAAACCGACATGGTAGCGACGATACTCGGTCAGGCGCTTGTCGTCGGCGTGGGTGAGGTCCTGGTCGCGGTAATACACCTCGCCATCGGTGGCGGTATCCAGGCCGCCGAGTATATTCAGCAGGGTCGACTTGCCGCTGCCGGACGGCCCGAGCAGCACCATCAGCTCGCCGGCGAACAGATCGAGGTCGACGCCGCGCAGGGCATGCACGTCAACCTCGCCCATGTGATAGACCTTGGTCAGGCGGCGCACGCGGAACACGGCTTCCGCGGCCGTGTTCTCGGTGCTTTCCGGGTCGTTCATGGCAACCATCCTTTGACTGTCAAGCACTCGACAAACTTAGTCAGCAGCTGCGCGTACCGGCGAGATGGAAATCTACGGCCCGGTCAATACCGGCACCCGGTATCGATAACACTCCACACGCGACGTGTAACGTCATGCGAATTCGCAACGGATGCGGCCTGCCCGATCGTCATGTCCTGATCAACCGGGGCCACGTACAGCAAAACGGCAGATGCTGACCGCCACCACTACATACGTCAGCTAAAACACACCCGCCAAGAAACCATATATCCGCTTGAAAAATCGCGCTTTATTGCATATTAATTGATATGCATCAGAAATACATGCCATTATCGGCGCATCATACTTGTCTGAATATAAGCCAGCGGATGTATTCAATGCAGAAACGCAGCTACTGCACCGATGCGACCTGGGTGGGACGATCCGATTGCGCCCGCTGCGGCATACGCGACCTGATGTTGTTTTCCGGCCTGCCCGGCACGGCAGTTACCGACGACCTGGAGCCTGTCGATCATTTCATCTTCCCGGCGGGGAAAATCCTTTATAACGAGGGCGAGAATGAGGGCGCGATCTTCACGGTGCGCAAGGGTATGGTCAAGCTGATGTCGCTGACCGAACAGGGCGAGCAGCGCATCGTACGCCTGGTCGGCGCCAAATCCGCGATCGGGCTCGAATTACTCGATGCCGACAATACCTGCCGTCACACAGCCATCGCGACCAGCGAAGCCGATGTCTGCCGCATACCGGTCAGCACCATCGATGTCCTTAACGCGCGCTTTCCGGCCCTGTGTGACCAGATCCGCCAGCGACTGCAGGACCAGCTCAATCGCGCGGACGAGTGGATCATCAATCTCGCCACCGGCCCGGCCAGAAAGCGCATTGCCAACCTGCTGCTGTTCATGCTGCATCATTCATCCGGCAAGAATGGCGTATTCACAATGCTCGGCGGCAACGATATGGCCGCCATCATCGGCACCTCACCGGAAACGGTCAGCCGCACCATTGCGGATCTGAAACGGCAGAGCGTGCTGGAAAAGGTCGCCCCCGGGCACTACCGTGGTAACCATGCAGCACTGGAAGCCATGCTCCGCTAGCGTAACCGGTCGTCACCCCGTGCCGCGCCGGCCGACAGCCGGCGGATTGCCCCGTCCCGGCCACTGCGGGTGAAGACCACACTCCCTGGCAGCGCACTGGCCGCGCTGGCATTCATCGCCCTGCTCTGGCTGCTGGCGCTGCTCGGCCAGACGTTCGACCTGCCGCTGTACCGGCTCGGCATATACCCGCAGACCCTGGCCGGTCTGCGCGGCATCCTGTTCGCCCCGCTCATCCACGGCTCATGGGGCCACCTGCTGTCGAACAGCTTTGCGCTGCTGGTCCTGCTGACGGCTCTGCTGTACGGCTATCCGCGCTCGGTGCGCCCGGCACTGCTGCTGATCTGGCTCGGCTCGGGCCTGGGCGTGTGGCTGCTGGCGCGGCCAAGCTACCAT
>DATKZN010000136.1:0-5322 GCA_035527955.1 Gammaproteobacteria bacterium | reverse complement strand
GAGCCCCTGTCGCCCGGACTAGCCGTCCGGACAGGTCAGGTCATCGGCCACTGCCTGCCCGGATAACATCACTTCCTGTTAACTAAATCCGTGGTTCCACGTTAGCTGTCATTGAGACAACCAATACAGGAGCTGCATCATGAAAATCCGGTCACTCATCAGTTCGACGCTGCTGGCCGCCAGTCTGGGCCTTGGCATCAATGCCCCGGCACAGGCGGATCACGGTAAATTCTCACAACGGTTGCATGATCGGCATGATTCCTGCCCGATACATAACCGCGATCGTCACTACGGCAAGGATACCCGGCACAGAAATCTGAAAGCTTTCTGGAGGCAGCATGACTGGCGCCGTCACGACAGCGACGGCCACGACCGGCGCCACGATGGCCGGGGTCGCGATTATGACAGGCACCATGCTGACCGGGATCGCGATTATGACAGGCACAATGACGACCGGCAGCACGCTGACCGGGGTCGCGATTATGACAGATACGATGACCATGACAGGCAGCGCCGTCACTGAGACTCGCACCCGGCGTGCTTCGGGTATACTCGAAGCCAAACGCGGCCATACGTCGATGCAGGGACGCATTGGCGGACCGGCCGTCACCTGGCCGGTGCTGACGCGCGTCTACAGTCTGCACGAAACCGGCAGACCCACCACCCCGGGGACAGCCTTGGATACATCGGCCGATAATAACCAGGCACTGGAGTCATTCTTTGTCGAGCAAGAGGACAAGGCATTCTATATTGCCTACGCAGCGCTCTGGGACAGGGAAGCGGCCATGGACGCCGTCCAGGACAGCATGCTGCGCCTGGTACAGTATTACCGGCACAAGCCGGCGGAGGAATGGCCGGCCCTGTTCCGCACCATCCTCAACAGCCGGATCAACGATGTGCGTCGCAAGCGGATGCTCGAGCAGGGCAAACACAAGCTGGTATCGCTGACCGGCCTGTTTCGCGGCAACCGCGAGGATGAGTACGACAACACTGAATTCGAGTTACCGGCGCAGGAACGCGATGACGGGGTTAGCGCCCCGGAGGTCGAATACATCGCACAGGAACTCAGGCAGCAGGTCGCGCAGGCCCTGCAAGCCCTGTCAGAAAGACAGCGCCAGGTCTTCATTCTGCGCGAATGGCGTGGTATGAGTATTAGCGAAACGGCCACGACGCTTGGCTGCTCGGAAAACAGCATCAAGCAGCACCACTTTCGGGCCATGCGTGAACTGCGCAAACAACTGGCGGAGGTATGGGATAATGCACAGCCAACAACATCCTGACCAGGAACAACTGGATCGCCTGCGTGCCGGCCTGCTGGATGACACACCGCAGGACAAGGCCCTGCTGGAAGCGCATCTCGCAGCGTGCGACACTTGCCAGGCACAATTCGGCAGCTGGGAACAGCTCGGGCCCGGCGCGCTGGGCCCGGACCTCGAACCGGCCGCGCTCGGACGTGACCTGCGTGCCGCCAGAATGCGCGCCCTGGACAGCAGCACGCCGCGCCACCGCCATACCTTCGCACCCTACGCGACGGCCGCCCTGTTGCTGATTGCCGTCACGGTCGGGATCTGGACAGGCCAGCACTGGCTGCAGCCACAACAGCCGCAGCTAACCGCCCAGGCACCGCATGAAGTGCCCGATATCTACGAGGATCTGGACTTTTATCTCTGGCTGGCGGGCCAGCAGGACACCGAATCCGAGACACACAGCGATAACCCGAACAACACCTGACATGAAAGCACGCAACCTTATTAGCGCCGCAATCCTCGCCCTGTATCTCGCCGGCGGGATGCAACCCTTACACGCCGACAACGACATACCCTGGAACAGTCTGAGCCGGAGCGAACAGTCCCTGCTCATGAAACACCAGGGTGAATGGACGAGCCTGAGCGGCAAGGAACAGCGCCGGCTGGTGAGTGGCGCAAGAAAGTACCTGGAGTTGACGCCCGACCAGCGCAAGGCGGTCGAGGACAAGCGCAACCAGTACAAACGGATGTCCCCTGAAGAGCGGGAACAACTGCGCGACAGGTACAGCAAGCAGAAGAAATACCGTTAAGCCCGGCTGCGCCCGCACCGGGGACGGGTCGGCGATACCGCGGGCCGGCCATCTCTGGTATGCTTCGCTGCCATTTTCACGGGCACGCAGGCGACGCCATCATCATGCAACCCATGCTCAACATCGCGGTTCGCGCCGCACGCAATGCAGGCAATATCATCGTCAGGAGCCTGGACCGTCTCGACAGCCTCGCCATACACACCAAGGACCGCAACGATTTCGTAACCGAGGTCGACCGGCATGCGGAACGCGAAATCATCGGCACCCTGCGCAAGGCCTATCCCCGGCACGGCATCCTGGCCGAGGAAAGCGGGGCACATGACGGTGACGAATACCAGTGGATCATCGACCCGCTCGACGGGACGACCAATTTCCTGCACGGATTTCCGCATTTCGCCGTCTCGATCGCCCTGCGCCACCGCGGCAGGCTGGAGCAGGCGGTGATCTACAATCCACTCAGCCAGGAACTGTTCACGGCCTCGCGCGGTGCAGGCGCACACCTCAATGACCGACGAATTCGCGTCAGTTCCCGCAAGAATCTGGACGGCGCCCTGCTGGGTACCGGCTTCCCCTTCAAGAACCAGCAGTATCTCGACCCGTACCTCGACATGTTCCGTGCCCTGTTCCCGGAAACTGCCGGCATTCGACGTGCCGGCTCGGCGGCACTCGACCTGGCGTTTGTTGCCGCCGGCCGGCTCGACGGTTTCTGGGAGATCGGCCTGAATATCTGGGATATGGCAGCCGGCGTCCTGCTGATCCAGGAAGCCGGCGGGCTGTGCAGCGATTTTGTCGCCGGTCACGACTACCTGGAGAACGGCAATCTGGTAGTCGGCAATCCGAAAGTGTTTGCCGAAATCCTCAAGGCCATCCGGCCACACGTAACGCCCGAACTCGCCGCCCGTCACTTGCTGCCCCTGCACCCGACCTGACGCAGGTCCCGCTCCCTGCAGCCGTCACACTCAAGCGCCGCATGCCGGTGCCGATGCCTTGAGGAAGGGGGCCGATGTTGTGGCTGAACCTGAAGCGGTATCGGACTGAGCGAGGAACCCGGTATGCAGAACAGACAACAGGACAGAAGAATCAACGGCGCGGCACTGGAAATAATCATGCAGGATGTGCTGAGGGGCATTCAGGACTTTACCCGCGACGCCTGTTGCGGATGCCATGCGACAAGCCTGGAAATTCTCGGCGTGGAGGACGCCGGCAATGCAGCGGTCCGGACCGCGGAAGTGCTGCCGTTCCCGGCAGCACGCGGTGATATCGCCCGGGGCTGAGACCGCTTACCCGGCTGCCTGCGCGATCAGGGTTCCGCTCCGGTGCTGCCCTCGTCCGGCGGCTTGCTGACCATCAGGTCCGCCTTGCTCACACCCAGCGCCAGGGCGATCGCGCTTGCCACGTATACCGACGAATAAGTGCCGACCAGGATGCCCAGGATCAGCGCCAGGGAGAAATTATGGATCGTTTCTCCGCCAAAATAGTACAGCGCCGCCAGCACCAGCAACGTCGTCAGGCCCGTCATGATAGTGCGCGACATGGTCTGGTTGATGGCGGTATTGATGATATCGTATGAGCTGGCCTTGCGGATGCGGCGGAAATTCTCGCGGATACGATCATAGACCACGATGGTGTCATTGAGCGAATAACCGATCACCGCCAGTATGGCCGCCAGGACCGTCAGGTCGAATTCATACTGGAAGAACGAGAAGATTCCCAGAATAATTACCACGTCGTGCGCGGTGGCTATGATGGCCCCCGGGGCAAAACGCCACTGGAAGCGCACGATAATATAGATAAAGATGCCGATCAGGGCATAGAGCATCGCCAGTCCGCCCTGTTCCGCCAGTTCCTTGCCGACCTGCGGACCGACGAATTCCACGCGGCGCATCTCGACGGCCGGGTTATGTACCCGCAGGGCCTGCATGGCGGTATCACTGAGTTGCGCGCTTTCCTTGCCGGGTTCCGGGGCGAGCCGGATCAGCACGTCGGTGGAGGTGCCGAAATGCTGCGCCTCGGCCTGCGGGAATCCGCCCTCGGCCAGCGTGGTGCGTATATCCTCGAGCACCACCGCTTCCGGGTAACTGACCTCGAGCAGGGTGCCACCGGTGAAGTCGATGCCGAAGTTCAGTCCGCGCGTGGCCAGCGACCAGACCGTCAGCAGCACCAGCAGGACGGATGTCACGCCAACGATATAGCGTATCTTCAGGAAATCGACGTGATAGGTTTTCTTGAACATTTCCATGATGGTCGTCCTCGCGCCGCCTAGATCATGAGCCGGGCGTTGCGGCGCCCACCGTACAACAGGTTGATGACCGCGCGCGTACCCATAATCGCGGTGAACATGGAGGTGAGAATGCCGATGGAGAGCGTCACGGCAAAGCCCTTGACCGGACCGGAACCGAAACTGAGCAATACCACAGCGGCGATCAGGGTGGTGATATTGGCATCGGCAATGGTCGAGAAGGCCTTCTCGTAGCCGGCCTGGATACTGGCCTGCGGGCTGTTACCGTTGCGCAGTTCCTCCCGGATGCGCTCGAAGATGAGCAC
This sequence comes from Gammaproteobacteria bacterium, assembly GCA_035527955.1. Taxonomy (GTDB): domain Bacteria; phylum Pseudomonadota; class Gammaproteobacteria; order UBA9214; family UBA9214; genus UBA9214. The sequence continues at coordinate 722 of DATKZN010000136.1, read as the reverse complement.
GTTTGCATCGACCGCCATGCCCACGGTGAGCACGATACCGGCGATGCCCGGCAGCGTAAGCGTTGCCTGCAGCATCGACAGCACGGCCACGGTGAGTACCACGTTCAGGGCCAGCGCCAGGTTCGCGACCACGCCGAACACCCGGTAGTACGCCGCCATGAATACCAGCACCAGGCAGAAGCCGATCAGCACCGACTTGAAGCCCTGCTCGATGTTGTCCTTGCCCAGGCTCGGTCCAATGGTGCGTTCCTCGATGATCTCGATCGGTGCGGCCAGCGCACCCGACCGGAGTACCAGCGCCAGCTCATGCGCCTCTTTCGGGCTGTCCAGCCCGGTGGTCTGGAAACGCTTGCTGAAGACTTCGCGGATGGTCGCGACACTGACGACTTCCTCGACCTTGACGGCCTTCTTGACCGGCACACCGTCGATCAGCTCGGTTTCCGTGCGGTTTTCGATAAATACCACGGCCATCGGCTTGCCGACGCTTTCCTTGGTGAATTTCAGCATGCTCCTGGCGCCCTTGGCGTCCAGGGTGACCGACACCATCGGTGACCCGCTTTGCGGATCGAAGCCGGAGCGGGCATTGATGATCTGGTTGCCGGTCGCGATGACCGCTTTTTTCAGCAGTACCGGGGTGCCATCGCGCTCGTAGTACAACCGCGATCCCGCCGGCACCTTGCCCGCCACGGCCCGTTCGACGTCATGTTCGATGTCCACGGCAC
>DATKZN010000135.1:0-9123 GCA_035527955.1 Gammaproteobacteria bacterium | reverse complement strand
GGTGACCACGGTGATGCAGCAGAACGGCTGGAAACGCGCCGGCGTCTATACCGCCGGACCGGGTGGCATGGGATTTATTCCCGCCCCGGGCATGCAGGCCGCGAACAAATTCTACGCCGTCGACCTGCCGTCCGAGGCCCCGGTGCTGCTACAGGTTTACCAGCTGCACCAGATACTGACTGACATCGCGCAACGGCACGGACAGGAACCAGTCGTGCTGGTCGGGCATTCGGCCGGTGGTGTGGTTGCCCGCACCGCGCTGGTGCGTGGCGATACCCGCAACGTCAAGGCGCTGATCACCATCGCCAGCCCGCATCTCGGTACCTGGCGCGCCGAACAGGCGCTGGATGCGACCGACATCCCGTTCCCGTTTTCGCTGGTGACGGATTTCTTTGGCGGCGACCTTTACGACACGGCCATGCGCTCGCGCAGCCTGTATGTCGACCTGGTGCGTCCGTACCCGGGCAGCCTGCTGTACTGGCTGAACAGCCAGCCGCACCCGGACATCAAGTATGTCTCGATTGTGCGGGCCGAGACCGAGGCGGGCTGGGGCGACTACGTGGTTCCGTCCTACAGTCAGGATATGAACAATGTGCAGGCCCTGCACGGCCGTTCCTCGCTGCTCACCATACCGGCCAACCACGGTCTGGCACCGCAGGACGGTGAGCTTATCGTCAAGGTGCTGGCCGATCTCGGCTAGCCCCTTTCCCCGGCCGTCCACCGGCCGGTTCTGACAAGTATCTGAATTTATTCGGCACGGCTGTCTCGCCCCCGGGCGGGGCAGCCGTTGCGCTCGCCATACCCGCCGGCATGGCCATTCCGATATTGGCCGGGTTCACCTAAGCCGTTCAAGTTGTGGAATTTTCCGCCGCTACAGGGCAGTGCAACAGATTCCTCGTCGGAGATAAGCATGCCGCTCAACAGCATTGTGAGTGCGTGGAGAAAAGAACGCCTGGGGCTGACGATGATCGTCGCCTCGCTCGCGGTAATCACCATTACCGTGCTGCTGCTGTTCCTGCATCAGCAGCGGGAGGAGCAGGCCCATGTGCGCGAGCAGGGCACGAACCTGGTACGTATCCTGTCCCGCATTCCCTATGAGCAGTTCGTGCCGGAGCCGGGCAAGGCCGGCATCCTGTCCGTCCTGCAGCAAACCCAGAACACCTCGGCACTGGCCTATCTCGCGATTGTGGACAGCGCGGGCCGTCATGTGGAGGAAATCGCCGGTAGTGGCGTGATCGTCCCGTCTGCGCCAATCCCGGCGGATCCCACCGGCTGGGTCGGGCAACGCATGCTGACGATGCCCGCCGGCGGGCACCAGGTAACGGAATTTCATGCGCCGCTGTTCGATGGCGGGCAGATGGCCGGCTATGTGCGACTCGGCTATCTCAGGCCCGGCTTCGGCCTGAGCGCCGATCAGGTCGCGTTTATCGCGACCTTCGCCCTGCCGATCTTCCTGCTGACGCCGCTGTTTTACTTCCTGGTCAGGCGGGAAGTCCGCCCCCTGCAGCAGGTCAGCAGCCGGCTCGATCGGCTGATGGACCAGGGCAACCTCACCGGCAAGGTGGAACTCGCTGTGAGCGACGAGCTGCAGGATTTCATGGGACGTTTCAACCGGTTCATCGACGGTGCGCAGCAGCGTATTGGTGAACTGGAGGCAGACCGCTCGCGGCTGGTAACCTCGTCGAAGCTGCTGTCCTACAAGCGGTCCCGCATCGAATCCGTGCTGCAATCGTTCCCGGATGCGGTTATGGTGCTGGATGAAAGCGGTACCGTGAGCCTGGCCAATGCCAGGATCGGGCAGGTGATGGGCGTTCCGCACGAGGACATCCTCGGCAAGCGACCGGCGGAATGGTGCAAGGACCCCGATATTATCGCGTTCCTGTCCGGCCAGGGCGGCCGGCGCGGTCATGGCTATCATAGCGATGCGTTTGAATTCCAGCCGGCATCCCTGTCGGGCAGGACTTATTCCATATCCCCCTATCCGCTGTTCTCGCCGCGGGATACCTCCGAACTCCTCGGTACGCTGGTGGTGTTTCGCGATATCACTGCCGAAAAGATGGCAAAAAGCAGCAGCGGCGAGTTTGTTGCCCATGTGTCCCATGAGCTGAAGACGCCACTGAATGTGCTGGCCATGTACAGCGAGATGCTGCAGGGCGAGGAAGGCAACCAGGAACAGTTCCGCATCGAGGCGGCCAACGTGATCCACGACGAGGTTGAACGGCTGACCCTGCTGATCAACAACATCCTCAGCATCACCAAGATCGAGACCGGCAGCATCAGCATCGAGCGCAAGCGTGTCAAGCTCAGGGAGCTGCTGCAGGATACCTTCGATGCCTGCGCGCGCAGCGGTCAGGACAAGCACCTGGATTTCCAGCTCGATTTGCCGAAGGAACTCGGCCCGGTGGCGCTGGACAAGGACCTGGTGCGCATTGCCATAAACAACCTGTTGACCAATGCCATTAAGTACAGCAATGAAAACGGCGTGGTCAGGATGTCCGTCGAGGAGACCGACATGGCCGTGCGGATTTCCGTCAGCGATGAAGGTATCGGCATTCCACCCGAAGAGCAGGAAAAGATTTTTGAAAAATTCTATCGCTCCCATAGCGAAGAGGTGTCAAGCAGGAATGGACATGGCCTGGGCCTGTCGCTGGCGCGCGAGATTGTCCAGCTGCACCACGGGACGCTGACAGTAAACAGCACGCCCGGCAAGGGATCGGAATTTATCGTTGAGTTCAGCAAGGAGGCCGGCCTTCTCAGGCAGGCGGTGTGAGCATGAAAAGGATTTTGATTGTCGACGATGAGCCACATGTCATCCGGGTGATGAGGCTGGCACTGGAAAATGCCGGCTATAGTGTCGAGGAGGCCGGTAATGGACAGCAGGCGCTGGAAAAGATACGCAGCAATCCGCCTGATCTCCTGATCAGCGATATCGACATGCCGCGTATGACCGGCAGGGAGCTGTGCAGCAGGATCACGGAGGAGATGCCCGATCGAAAATTCGGAATCTACATCCTGACCGCGCGTGCGGAGGATGAGCACCGCTCCTGGTCAAGGGCCATGGGCAACCTCGATTTCCTGGAGAAGCCGGTCAGTATCCGCAGGCTGCTTGGCAGGCTGGAAGACTTCTTCGTTAACAACAGATTCAGCGGAGAGCGGCAATGTCATCCGAGCCGCTGAACGATATCAGCTTCGCACGCTATTTCCAGCTGTTGCGGCAGTTGATGCCGTGCGGGATGGACTTCTATGTCTGCAGCCTGTCCGGTGTAGTGCTTGCGGCGGACGCGGGCAACACGGCGCAGGTGGTGCCTTCCGGCGTGCGGGTCGACAGGGCCATGAAGCAGTTGTCGGTCGGGAGTGAATCCCGTCTTGCGGCTGACAAGGGCAGTGACAGTATTACCTATGTGATGGATATCCAAACACCCGCAGGCGAAACTGCCGGGGTGCTTGTTGCCACCGGGCCTGCGGGCGGCGATCCGGGTGTCATCGACCTCGATTATGCAGTGGACGTGGCGTTCATGGCCGTGGTCGAGTGTATCGAAAAGGAATACCGGATGACTGTCGAGTTGAATGCCATGGCGCAGGAACTGGCCGGGCGTTACGAGGAAATCAACCTGATGTACGACACCTCGGATGGCAATACCAGCATCGAGGATGAGGACATCACCCTGAAGCAGTTGATAGAGAACTACGTCGAATACCTCGATGTGGACATGGTGGCGATAGTCTATCCGCAGCAGGATCGTATCCTGTGTGCACTGGGTAGCCGCGATCCGATCCATGCGCCCTATGAAATCATACGACGGCTGAGCCGGGACTATTTGCCGCAAGCGCGGGCGCATGGCAGCTGCCTGCTGATCAACGATATCACCGACCGTCGACGTGATGACCTTTCACTGGAAATGCCCTACAAAATACTCTCCTGTCCCGTCTACAACGCGCGTGATGAAATTGACGGGATCCTGATCTGCCTCAACCATATATACCGTACCGATTTTTACAACAGCGACCGGAGCCTGCTCAAGGTCATGGCGAAAAAGGTCGCGAAAATCACGCAGACCAACTACGACGCGCTAACCGGGCTTATGAACCAGCTTGCCTTTGAAAGTGTCCTGCAGCGGGCGCTCGATCAGGCGCGTGATGAAGGCGTCTTTCACTGCCTGCTGAATATCGACATTGATCGCCTGCAGGTACTGAATGAAAGTCTTGGCAGGTCGGCAGGAGATCATGTTATCAAGAGTGTTGGCGAGATGCTGCGCCACAAGCTGCGCAGCACGGATACTGTGAGTTACCTGGGTGAGGGTCGCTATGGCGTGCTGCTTGAACGCTGCGCTATCGAGAAGGGTATGGATGTGTCGCAGGCATTGCGCAAGCAGGTGAAAGAGGGCGGTCTGAGCTGGGGCGGGGCTGAGCTCGATCTTTCGGTGTCCATAGGCATAACCGTCGTCGAGCCTCACGTCCGCAATGTTGAACAGGTGATGGAGGCGGCGGAACTGGCGCGTGAAGCGGCCAAGGAACTGGGCAATGGCCAGCTCCAGGTGTTCCGTCAGAATGACCAGGACCTGGTGATGCGTAAAAACAATATGCAATTCGCAACCACTATCCAGAAGGCGCTGCGTGAGAACCGCTTCAGGCTCTATTGCCAGACAATCCGGCCGGTCGCGGAATGCCGGGAGCAGTACCATTTCGAGGTGCTACTGCGGCTGATCGGCGAGGATGGTGCTGTGACCAGTCCGGTTGAGTTCCTCCAGCCCGCGGAACAGTACAACCTGATGCCGGCCATCGATCGCTGGGTTGTCGACAAGACCTTTTCCACCCTGACAGAGGCCGGCATTGCCGGCAAGACCGGGCAGGGGATAGTGTCCATCAACCTGTCGGGACAGTCGCTCGCCGATGTCGGCCTGGGGGATTACATCAAGGACAAGTTGCACCATTACGGTATCGCTCCGGACTGTATCTGTTTCGAGGTGACCGAGACGGCGGCCATCGGCAACAAGACGGCTGCACTCAGGATTATCGAGCAACTGAAGAAAATGGGATGCCACTTCTCTCTGGATGATTTCGGTACCGGTCTGAGTACGTTCAGCTACCTGAAGGAACTGCCGGTCGACTATGTGAAAATCGACGGCTCGTTTGTGCGGAAGATACTGGAAGACAAGGTGTCGCATGCCATGGTGGCGTCAATCAACCAGATTGGCCATGTCATGGGATTGCGCACCGTTGCCGAGTTTGTCGAGAGCGAGGCGCTCGCAGAGCGCCTGGCGCTGATGGGGCTGGATTATCTGCAGGGCTACGCCATCGACGAACCGCAGCCGCTGACGGACTACCTGTCCGGACTGGCCGGTGCACAGTCTGTGCAGACCGGATAGGTACCGGTACCGGGGCGCGAGTCGTGTTTATGCTGCAATTGATGATCCTGTCCTGCATTGATACCCGCCTGCCGGGACGAATGCCGCGATGAGTGCTTCGCCTGAATACATGGCCAATGAGGTGCTGCGCACGCGTGTGGGTGTGATGATACACCTGGCGCCGCGTACGGCACTGGTCAGCATGGCGGAAATACAGGGGCTTGTCAGTGCAGCATCCGAATGCCTGCAGGCAGGCGACACCCAGCTGGTGGTGGACCTGGGCTCGGTCCGGTTGCTCAACAGTGCGGCACTCGAGGCCCTGGTGGACATCCAGGAGCGGGCAGTGCGGCTGGGTGGCTGGCTGAAGCTGGCGCATGCGAACAGCCTTATCAAGGACATCCTGCAACTCACCACCTTTTCAGACTTCATCACCCTGATGGACGCAGAGTTGCCGCCGCCGCCCGACGCAGGCCGCCCGCAACGTCTTGGTGACATCCTGCTGGCCCGCGGACTGCTGACCAGGGAGCGTATAGACGAGGCGATCGAGCTGCAGAAACGCAGCTCCCGGCGCTTGGGGCAGATTATTATCGACAAGGGCTGGGTGACCGAGCAGGACATGCTGAGGGCGCTGGGTGAACAGCTGCAGGTTCCCTATGTGCGCATGCGTGCGGGCATCTACGACCCGGAAATACTCGGTAGTATTGACAAGCGCGTTGCAAAGCGTCTGCACGTGCTGCCGCTGCAAAGGCTGCGTGGTGTGCTCTATCTCGCCACCTCCGATCCACAGGCCATGCCGGTGTTCGATGAAATCGAAAAGCTCACCGGCTGCCGTGTCAGGCCAGTCATTGCGCGGCGTGAGGAGATCGTCAATACCTTCAACGATGCCTATGCGGGTAACGTGGATACCATCGAACTGGTGGGCGACGTGGATGCAGACTTTTCCATCGTCGAGAATGTCGTGCGTGATGACTATGCAGCCATCGACGAAATGGCGGACGGCAGCCCGATCATCAACCTGGTCAACTCGCTGGTGCAGCGCGCGATCCGCGATGGTGCGAGTGACATCCACATCGAGCCGTCACGCCACAGGACACGGATTCGCTGCCGCATTGACGGTGTGCTGTACGAGGTCACCACGCTCAGTGCCGAGTATCATCCGTCAATCGTCTCACGCCTCAAGGTGATGGCGAATCTCGATATCGCCGAGCGGCGCATGCCGCAGGACGGCCGCATCCAGGTTCACACGCAGGGGCGTGCAGTCGACCTGCGCTTCAGCTCGCTGCCCGGTCTGTTCGGTGAAAAGGTCGTATTGCGTGTGCTGGACAAGAACCAGGCGCTGCTCGATGTGAACAAACTGGGTATGAGTGATGACAACCTCAAAACCTTCAAGTCGCTGCTGGACAGCAGCCATGGCCTCATCCTGGTAACCGGCCCGACCGGCAGCGGCAAGACCACCTCACTGTACGCGGCACTGAATTACCTCAACAGCATGGAAAAGAACATTGTGACCATCGAGGATCCGGTTGAATACCAGATCGAGATCGTCAATCAGAACGAGGTGCACGAGCACATCGGCCTGACCTTCTCGACCATCCTCAGGCACACCCTGCGCCAGGATCCCGATATCGTCATGGTGGGCGAGATTCGCGACCGCGAGACCGCCGAGATTGCCGTGCAGGCCGCACTGACCGGCCATCTCGTGCTGTCGACGCTGCACACCAACCACGCCATCGGCGCGATTACGCGCATGATCGACATGGACGTGGAGCCCTACCTGCTGTCTTCCGCGCTGATCGGCGTGGTCGCGCAGCGTCTGGTGCGTACCATCTGCCCGGCCTGCAAGACCAGCTATATCGCCGGACCCGACCTCGTCAAGCAGTTCGGCTGGGAGGGCGATCGGCAGGTCAAGCTGGCGCGCGGGCGCGGCTGCACGGAATGCTTCGACTCCGGCTATCGCGGGCGCATGGGCATCCACGAGGTGCTCGACAGCGACGAGGCGCTGCAGCGCCTGATCACGGCCAATGCAGGGCGCGAGGAACTGACTGCCTACCTGAGGGAGCGCCACATCAGGACACTGTTCCATGACGGACTTGACCACGTGCGCAGCGGGGAAACCACGATCGAGGAGGTTTCGCGTGTCATCAATATCTAGGAGGCGGGCGTATGCCGCTTGAAGTTGCCGCCACACGCCGGGTCGAGGCCGGCAAGGTCCCCGCCAAATCCGCTCCCCGTGCAAGGCGCCGCCGGCGTGTGCAGCCTGGCGTGCGCGAGCGCATGTTCTTCACCGAGCAGCTGTCGCTGCTGCTGGAAACCGGCACACCACTGCATGCCGCCCTGAAGGCGCTGGGCAAGCAGGTCGAGAATCCGGCCATGGCGGACATCATCGCCGGTCTGCAGGAACACATCACCACCGGCAAGTCATTTTCCTGGGCACTGGCGCAGTACCCCGCACTGTTCCCGGGCACCTATGTGAAGCTGGTCAGCGCCGCGGAGGAAGGCGGCTTCCTGGACACGGTGCTGCTCGAACTGATGAAGATGGACGAAAAGCGCGAGGAGCTGCGCAGTACCGTATTGTCGGCGCTGTCCTATCCGGGCTTCCTGATCGCGTTCTCGATCTTCGTGGTCATCTTCGTGCTGGTGGCGGTATTCCCGAAGTTCGCCACCATGTTTGCCAGCATTGCGGACAAGCTGCCGGTCACCACCATCGTGCTCATGCACGCGAGTCACATCCTGATCGACTACTGGATACCGATCCTGGCTGCGGTGGTCGGCACCATTGCCGGCGCCGTCTGGTGGTTGCGGACGCCGGCCGGCAGTGCGGCGCTGGACAGTTTCAAGATGCGGGTATTCGGCCTGCGCGATATCTTCATCCAGATCTACCTGATCCAGTCCATGCGCGTGCTGGGCCTGTCACTGGCGAACGGCGTCAGCGTGCCGGATGCCCTGGTTTCCTGCCGCGAGGTTGTCTCGAACAAGGTATTCCAGCAGTTCCTGGTGGGTATCGAGGGTCGGGTCCGGGAGGGTGGCGGGTTCGCGGCGGCCTTCCAGCAAGAGGCCTTCATCCCGCCGCTGGTGCGCCAGATGGTGACGACCGGCGAGGAGACCGGCAACCTGCCGCGGGTACTCAGCCGCGTCGCCGATTACTACGAACGCGAGTTGCAGAAGAAGCTCGCCGCCTTCTCGCGCATGGTGGAACCGATCATGCTGATCGTAATGGGCGCCGTCGTCGGCCTGATCGTCAGCTCGCTGATCCTGCCCATCTTCAAGCTGTCACAGGCGGTGCACTAGCTCAGCTGGTGCCCCTGTCGGTGCGTGGAACGCACCCTGCGGATTATGTTTTTGCCGCGGTGCTATCTGATTGTGTAGGGTGCACTCCGTGCACCGCGATGTACCCCTGTCGGTGCGTAAAACGCACCCTACGGTCTCGCCTGTCGTGCGACGATTCGCCGGCAGTATCCGCTGTTACAGGTGTTTCCAGAGGGGGTAGGAGCGCATCTCATGCGCGATCGATAATGGCCACGGAAGCACACGGAAAAACACGGAAAGTGGGTAGGGTCCACTCCGTGCACCGTAATGTGCCCCTGCCGGTGCGTAAAACGCGCCCTACGGATTAATGCGGGGCTGTCTTATTGGGTAGGGTGCACTCCGTGCACCATGATCGTTGCCACTACCGGTGCGTAAAACGCACCCTGCGAATGCTTCAGATATGCCGCCGCTTTCTGCCGATTCCGATCAAACCGAGAATGCCCGAGCCGAACAGCCATGCCGCTGCGGGCAG
>DATKZN010000134.1:0-6752 GCA_035527955.1 Gammaproteobacteria bacterium | reverse complement strand
GGTCCAATCTACAGCGCAGGCTCTAAAGGCCTCAGGGCCGAAACAGACTCACCACCTCACCTGATGCACGGATAGCTAATCAGTACATCGAGAGAGACACAAGGGCCGAATTCATTCGGCCAACAACCTTGCCATCAGAAGCAATGCGTCTCGTCTGAATTGATGTGTTACCCACTCAATCAGGGGAAGATCCATTCTTCCGTGTTATTCCGTGTGCTTCCGTGGCTATTATATTGAGTGCCGGCGATCGGGACACGGGCGATGCATAGCAAGCGCCTCCGCTATTTGCTGGTACACAGCGTCAGTAGCCGAGGAACAGCAACAGCCCGGCCAGTCCGGCGAGCATGATCAGTGCCGGCGCGATACCGCAGATGCGCGCCGTTACCGACAGCGCGCCGAACACATGGATCGTCCGCGCCAGCAGGTAAAGCGCCAGCAGGATCGTGAACAGCAGCATCGCAAGGAACACCAGCGAGGCGGTTGCCGCGGCCGCGAAGCCTTCGTCAGGCGGCACGAAGCGCGGCACGACAAAGGCGGCCAGCAACAGGATGCCGCACCACCCGGCCAGGCGATAGATCGGTCTTTCGATGTCGTTTTGCATCGGGCGTTTCATGGCGCTAAAAGATGATCAATGCCAGCCCGATCAGGAACCCCGCCATGGCCATCCAGGACAGCTCGTCCTTCCAGTTCATGCGGTCGGTCGTTTCATCGAAGCTCATGACAGGTTCCCGTTATTCCGGCCGGCGTGCAATGCACGTTACAGTGTAGCGCGAGGTGCTGGCCAATCATCCAAGCAGGCGCTCGCCGATCTCCATTCCCGCAGCGGCCAGCACCAGCCACGCCAGCGACGCCAGCAGGAACAGCCCGAATGCACGCAGCCCGCGCCGCGCGCCCCTGGAACGGAACAGGTACCAGGGAATGGCGAAGACTCCCGCGGCCACGACCATGGCGTTCAGCAGCGGCGTGCGCCGGTAGGTATGTTCGTCCGAATCGAGGTAATACCAGGTAAACACCAGGATTGCACAGAACAGCGACAGCGCCAGGTTAAACCACATATAGCCGCTGTCCGGGACGCCGAACAGCGGGTCCAGCAACCCGGCAATCAGCGCAGACAGCCCGAGTACTACCAGCACCAGAGTCTTGCCACGCATCATTTCTTGGCCGCAATACGATCGACTGCGCCGGCATCGGCCGCAGGCTGATGCAGGTTCCGGATGATGAACTGGTAGCGCCGTTCGTTCCTGATACTCTGGTGCAGGAACAGCAGCATGACGGCGAGGACGAAAAACAGCACGCTGGTCACGATGGGGAGAAACACGGCCGAGAGTTGCATGATATCGGCGGACAGCGTGCCGGCACTGACGGCATCGATGACGAAGGAGGCATTCGCCAGCGCAGGATGTTTCAGGAACAGGAACAGCCAGGTGCCTGCCAGCAGGAGCAGCATGAACAGGAGCACCAGCGGCCACCAGCGAATCAGCCGGCGGCGCCTGTCGATGAAGTCCAGTTCAGCTTCGTTCAGTTGTTTCATGGTGATAATCCCTGACGGTGTGATCGAATGACTGCCGAAGCTCCTGTTAAATAATACCGGCCAGCAATCAATCTGAAAACCGGAAGCAGAATTCCACATCTGCATGGCGGCATGCCATTGTCCCGGGTTTCGCTACGCCCAACCCGGGCTGCATGGAACTAAAGTATGATTTCTCTGCGTACCCGGTGTGATCTGTGGCGACCATGTTACCGTCTTTCTACTTGCCTTTGCGTCTTCGCGCGAGATTTGTAATGTAGCTCACGAACCTGCCCGCCAGCCGCGTGGTGGTGGATTGCGCCGGTCATTGCCGGTCGCTCCGATCACCCGCGCCAGCGCTGTGCGCGGCATGCGTTCCAGGACGGTACAGCAACAAACCAGCCGCCGCGGCGGCGGCAAACAACGCACCTGCAACAAACGTGGCCGCGGCACCGTACACGCTCCATAACAGGCCCGCGATCAGGCTGGCCAGCAGCAGCGCACCACCGCTGACCAGGTTGAAAATGCCGAACGCCGTACCGCGCAGTCCGGCCGGCGCGGTGTCGGCCACCAGCTTGGAAAGCAGGCCCTGCGTGAAGGCCATGTGCAGCCCCCACAACGCCGCGCCGATGAAGGCCTGCACGGGCGACGCCGCCAGTGCCAGCACCGCGTCGGCGGCAATCAAAACGACCAGCCCGGACACGAGCAGGGTGCGCGGTGAGAGGGCATCGGAGGCAGCGCCGGCGGGATAGGCGAACGCGGCATAGACGGCATTCATGACGACCATGATCAGCGGCACATAGCCGATGGCCAGCCCGACATCCTGCGCGCGCAGGATCAGGAACGCCTCGCTGAAACGGGCCAGGGTAAACACCGCGCCGAGCGCGACTACCAGCCAGTAGCGCAGCGAGAGCTGCCGTACGGCGGCCAGTGACAGGCCGTTGCGCGCCGCGACTTCGCGCGGCGCGGCCGCGGGTTCGCGCACCGCGAGCACCAGCACCGTGACGGCCAGCACTGCCGGGATCACCGCAAGCCACAACACCGCCTTGATATCGCCCGCCAACCAGATCATGAACAACACGGCCAGCAACGGCCCGATGAACGCACCCAGCGTATCGAGCGCCTGACGCAGGCCGTAGGCCGCCCCGCGCAGCTGTCGCGGAGCGATATCCGCAACCAGCGCATCGCGCGGCGCACCGCGAATGCCCTTGCCGATGCGGTCGACAAAGCGGGCCGCAAACACCCAGCCGATTGTCGTCGCCAGCGGGAACACCGGCTTGGTAATCGCAGCCAGGCCGTAGCCGACAACAAGCAGCAACTTGCGTCTGCCGAGGTAATCGCTGAGCGCACCTGAGAATACCCGGGTGACCGAGGCCGTCGCCTCGGCGATGCCCTCGATCATGCCGATCGTCAGCATGGAAGCACCCAGCACGCTGCTCATGAACACCGGCAGCAGGCTATGGATCAGCTCCGAGGAAATATCCATCAGCAGTGAGACGCAGCCCAGTGCCCAGATACTGCCGGGCAAGGCGCGCAGACTGCGCATGCCCGATGGCGGGCCAAAGGGATCCTGTTGCGACGGTGCGTTCATGGACACACGCGGCCGCAGCTGCACCGGCAGCAATACCGGCGGGTCAGCGTTCGCAGCGGAAAGGCTGGCGATGAAAACTGCCGGGTACGCATGTCAACGCCATCGAAAGACTCACAGTAATCAGGTATTGCTCTTCTCGCCTTGCCACGGCCAGCGGCCTTCTACCTCGAGGTGCAGTGTCACACTCAGGAAAGAACGGATCAGGATAATCAGGCCGAGAATGGCGATGTTCTCCAGGGTGTCGGCGACCACGACGGTGCGGATGATATCGCCGGCGATCAGAAACTCCAGCCCGAGGATAATGGAACGCCCCAGCTGCCGCCGGTAGTTCCGGTATGCCACCCCTTCCTCCTGCCGCCGAAATGTGCGCAGGAAAGTCGCCGTGGACACGCACGAGCCGAGTATGATCACCAGCACGCCGACCGCCTCGACGGCGTAACCTGCAAACGAGATCAAATCGGTGAATTGCATGGTGTGTCATCCCCTGCCTGTGTGCACTACCGGACCTGCGCGGAACGGTCAGTGGTGAATCCTGCATGTCGCGCCGCTGAATCTAGACCCTTGCAGCATATTAATCGCATAACTCGCGGCACGGTTCAATGATGCTGGGCAATACCGGCAACCAGATAATGACCATGGAGCCCGCGAACAGGGCCGGGATCTGCCTCATGTCTGCTGCAGGTGCTGCAGGCGTATGGAAAACACAATAGCGGAGATATCTTCCGCCCTGGTCAGCACATGGCGTCCTGCACCCTGTTGCTGCACGCGCAGGAAATGAAAGCCTGCGGCGGGAATGGCGATGTCGTGAACATACTCGTTCTGGTCTATATACAGGGTACCCGACAGGACACAGGGTCTGTTGAAATACATGAGGATCAGGTGCTCCCGCGTGTTGCCGTCAATAAAGCCGCCTTCGCCCAGTGGTTCGAGCGTTTTCGCATCGAAGGGAAAGGTGCCTATTCTCGCAAGCCGGGTTTGGGCCGGCCTGATGGTCAACCCGGCCGTTTCCGCAACAGTCTGCAGGAGGGTCGCCCCGTCCTGCAGACCCGGCAGGGCATTTTCCAGCTCCAGCTGCAGCTCGCTCTGGGGGGTGAGCAGGAGGGTGAATAGCAATTCGCTGCCGGGGCTGCCGAATATCTGCCCGGGGACATAGGGAAACACCAGGACGATATGCCTGGGCTGGTATTGCGCGTCAACCACGAGGTTGTTCCCGTCGACATACTCAACAGTTGCCCGCACGTCAGTCAGGCTTCCGGCATGCCGCAGGGCCGGACCGCCCGCACAGCCGCAGAGCAGGGCTGACGACAGCAGCAGTACGGCAATGATCCCCGCGTGGACAGGCTGAAACAGCAGTACATTTCCGCTTTTCACGTACATGCCCCCGGGTTCAGGCTGTCCCCGGTCGCAGCGGGTCGCAGAACGGAAACAGCGCGACCGCCAGAGCCCGGTAGCAAGCCGGCCAGCACCGCCAGAATCAGGATCGCGTTGATTTCTTTCATTTCGCGTGTTTGATCACATGCACCGCAGGTGGGCGCATCGTGCAGGAAGCCTACTCTATCCCTGCAGCTATCGTAAGGCGCACGGGCCGGCACCATCAGGTCACCCCGGCAGGACACGATCCGGGACCGCTGCCATCGCCCCGGATATCAGGCAAGCAGCAGCGGGTTTAGCCTCCACACGGCAAGGGTGAGCAGCGCGGCAAAGCTCACCCAGGCCAGGTACGGAAGCAGCAGGATTCCGGCAAGCGGGCGCACGCGCCAGAAGGCGATGATCGTGCCGACGATAAGCACCCAGAGCAGAATGATTTCGGCAAATGCCAGCGCGCCCTCGCGCCAGGCGAAAAACAGCCAGGTCCAGAGCGAATTCGCGGCCAGCTGGATGATAAACAGCCAGAGCGCGATCCGCGCGCCTCGGAAGCCTTCCGCCCGCCAGACCAGCCAGGCGGCAATACCCATGGACAGGTAGAGCAAGCTCCACACCGGGGCGAACAGCCCCGCGGGCGGCGCCCATGCGGGGCGGATCAATTGTCCATAAAAGTCACCGGCAGTTACGGAAGCGAGACCACCGCTTGCGGCGGCCGCGAAGACCAGTACAAGCCACGCCAGGAGACCGTAGATTTGCCTGTTCGGTGCACGATCGGTCATAGTGAACCTCTGGTCAGGTCGTCATTGCGACGACGACAGGGAAGCAGGATGCCAGCGACTGGAGTACCAGCAACAGGCAACCGGGTGACGCATGGAACAGTTAGCGGGGAGTGCGGTGAGGTACTGCATGCCCCGATGAGAGGGTCCTTGAGTTTGGGGTCGAATATCGAGAACTTGTGAATGCGCATGACCCGTGACATCAAACCGGAGCTGATCCGGCATATCCTGCAGGGCAAAACCCGAGAGGCAATAATTAATCCGGCGCAGGGTCGTAGCGACTTGCACCCCTCTTGACAGTGTTCTGACACACGGCGGATGACCGGCTGCTGCGTTATTTCGTGAGCCTCGATTACAGGCTGTTCATAACCGGCCGCACATGCAGCCGTGTTGCTTGCGGAGTAACCGCGTTGATACCGCGTGCAATTACCGTCGCTGGATGCCCGCATGACAGACGAGCGAATGTGACATTGTTCCCGTAGGCGAGCAAGCGGTCAAGCGTCAGTGTGCAGCGCTTTATTATGTGCCGACACTTGACCGCCAGGTCTCAATTCAAATTATACCGGCACAACCTTGTTGGCACATGGACCCTTCTGTCCCTGGCCTACCTCAAACTCCACTGTCTGACCTTCATTGAGGGTTGCATAGCCGCCACCGCTCTTGATTTCCGAATGATGCACGAAGAGATCTTTGCCACCATCTTCCGGAGTGATAAAACCAAATCCCTTGTCCGCATTGAACCACTTTACTGTACCTTTACTCATTTCACTTTTCCTGTCGCTATTTAGGTGGATGTTACTTCTTAATGATAACGCTTCTAACCGACAACGTCTGTAGTGGACTTTACCTTGATAATACTTACGCCATCCCCGGCAAATAACGTACTAATTGAAGGGCTGCGTGCTTTGCGCAGCCCCTCCTGTCTGCCGTGCCAGGCTGCATTATTAGACTTTCATGATGCGGGGCATGGGCGTAATCGATGTGTCTGCCGCTTTCGCCGCCGGGGAAAAGCGCATCTTTGAATGCAGCAACTTCGGCTTTATCCAGGCCTGTGCAGCGAACCATGACCCGGCGAATGACGATATCGGGCGAGCGCTGCCTCCGGCCTGCTCTTTGCCTGCTTTCTCCCAAAAGCGCGATTTTTCCTGTTTTACGGGCGTAACACAGCATTTTCGCTAACCGTTATGCCCCCGACCCTGCATACGCCAGCCCGGGTTGACGAAGCTTTCCGGTTCTGAGCCAGGACTTTTCAGGCGCCAGAGGCAGTTTGACTCATTCCCGGTTGCGAACCTGGCAGGCGGCGGGGAGATTGCGCTGGCGCAGCCTGCCAGCACCAAAACCGGGCAAGCACGCCAACATGCGAATTGCGTGATACTGCATTGTTGGCTGCGCCCCAGGCGGCCGGTTGCAGCCTGACGCCAGGCCCGGCCCGGCCGCGGACAAGCTGCGTAGCCGGCGGGCCACCAGCTGCAGCGCCCGGTCAGATGCGGACATCCCCTGCTCTCGTAAACCA
>DATKZN010000133.1:0-2582 GCA_035527955.1 Gammaproteobacteria bacterium | reverse complement strand
TGCTGTCGGTGCCGCGGTCCTCGCCGGGATCGCCTGCGTCGAAGGTCTCCGGCGCGAGGTTGGCTTCGTTGAGCTTCTGCAGCAGTTCGAAATGGTGCACGTCGACCTTGGGACGCTTCTTCTGGTCCTCCTGCTTCAGGTAGTGATCGATGCTCTCGGAGGCGATAGAAGCCTGGCCGATGGCCGTGGTCAGCAGGTGCGGGCGCACGATATCGCCGGCGACGAAGTGACCCTTGCGGCCCGGTACCTGGTAGAAGCCATCGGCGTCGATCAGGCCGCGGCCGTTGTCCAGCGATTCCAGTCCTGCGGACAGGTCGCCGCCCTGGCCGATGGCCGAGACGATGAGGTTGCACTCGATTACGTACTCGGTACCCTCGATCGGTACCGGGCGGCCGCCGTCCATTTCGCACTTGCACATCTTCAGTGCCTTGGCGCGGCCATCCGTATCGAGAATGACTTCCAGCGGCATTACGCCGTCGTCGATTCTGACACCTTCACGCAGCGCATCTTCCACTTCATGATCGGTAGCCGTCATTTCCTCGCGCTTGAACAGGGAGGTCAGGGTGACCTCGGCGCCTTCACGTGCTGCCGCAAAGGCAGAGTCGTGGGCCACGTAACCACCGATCACCTGTTCCGGGCGGTCTTCCTTGTTGAAGTTCTCGATCTTGCCGAGGCGGCGGGCAACGGATACCACGTCGATGGAGGTGTCACCACCACCCACGCAGACCACCTTGTCGGCCACGACCTGCAGGGTGCCACTGTTGAAGGCTTCCAGGAACTGCACACCGGTGACGCAGTTCGGTGCGTCGCTGTTGGCAACCGGCAACGGGCGACCGCTCTTGCAGCCGATGGCCCAGAGTATAGCGTCAAATTCCTTTTCCAGTGCCTCGATGCTGACATCCTTGCCGACGCGGGTGTTCATGCGCAGTTCGACGCCGCCCATCTCGATAATGCGGTTGCATTCGTGGTTCAGCACATCGCGCGGGGTACGGTAGCCGGGAATGCCGTAGCGCATCATGCCGCCGGGCTCGGCGTGGTCGTCAAATATCACGCTGGCGTGGCCCTTGCGGCGCAGCTGGTAGGCTGCGGCCATGCCGGCAGGGCCGGCACCGATGATGGCGACCTTCTTGCCGCTGAGCGGAGCGGAGTTGTCAAAGGTGTACTTGTTCTCATAGGCGGTGTCGCCGATGAACTGCTCGACCGAGTTGATGCCGACGAAATCATCGACATTATTGCGGTTGCAGCCGTCTTCACACGGCGCCGGGCAGACGCGGCCCATCATGGAGGGGAAGGGGTTGGCATCGGTGGAACGGCGGAAGGCATATTCTTCCATGCTCATTTCGCCCGTTGGCTTTTCAATGCCGCGAACGATCTGCAGCCAGCCGCGGATGTCCTCGCCTGAAGGACAACTGCCCTGACATGGGGGGGTGCGATGGACATAAGTCGGGCACTTGTAGGACTTGTCCTCGTTGAAGATATCATCGCCTTTGCGCTGATACGTGTAATCGCCTTCCTTGAAACGGCGGAATGTCAGTTTTTTGTTTTCCATGTCATCTTTGGAAGTTGCCATGCCTGTTCTCCTGTTATCTGATCAGGTGTTTACCCGAACCGGATTCAATAATTACTGTTTGTTCCCAAGAACGATCGCGTTGCTGACCAACTGGTGCACACTGACGATGCTGTTCATGGAAAATCCGTAGTACGGCATTATCTTTGCGAACTGGCTCTTGCAGATCGCGCAAATCGCGGCCATGTGCGTCACACCGTGTTCCTCGACGACGTGCTTCAGGGCCTCCATGCGGGGCAGGGCACCCTTGACGCGGAGTTCCATCAGGTCATCGGTCAGCAGTCCGCCACCACCACCACAACAATACGTGGCTTCGTGAATCGTGTCTTGAGGCATATCAAAAAAGTGGTTACAACTTGCCTTGATGACTTCCCGCGGCAGCACGAACTGGCCACCCGGCATCGGTCCCATGCGCGAGGCGCGTGCCACGTTGCAGGAATCGTGGAAGGTGAGACGCATGTCATCGTTGGCAGACTTGTCCAGCGTCAGTGCATTGCGCTGGATCAGGTCATAGGTGAATTCCATGATGTGCATCGGCACCGGGTATTTCGGGTCCAGGAAGTCAAAGGGACCGGCCAGCGTGTTGAGGAAGCTGTAGGCGACGCGCCAGGCATGGCCGCATTCCCCGAAGATGATGCGCTTCACGCCCAGGTCGAGGGCCGCCTCGCGAATGCGCAGTGATACCTTGCGCATGTTTTCATAGCTGCCGATGAACATGCCGAAGTTGGCCGCCTCACTGGCATGCGAGCTCAGGGTCCAGCTGATGCCGGCCTCGTGGAAGACCTTGGCGTAGCCCATCAGGCCGTCGACGTGGGGTTCTGCGAAGAAGTCGGCGGATGGTGTTACCACCAGAACATCGGCGCCTTTTTCATCCAGCGGCAGGCGCACGGCTACACCGGTATCGTCCTCAATGTCTTCTTCCAGGCCTTCGAGGGTGTCCGCCAGCGCCGGTTGCGGCAGGCCGAGGTTGTTGCCGATCTTGTAGACCTTGGCGATGATCTCATTGCAGTACTTC
>DATKZN010000132.1:0-25898 GCA_035527955.1 Gammaproteobacteria bacterium | reverse complement strand
TACGACAGCATCCGCTTCAGTGTCGGTTACAAGGGTCTGGACCTGAAATCGAGCCTCCTTTCGCCGGTCGAGGTCACCGATTTCGAGGATACCTACGGCAACAGCTTCGGTGACCTGGTGCTGTCTGCCAGCTGGCGTCATGATTCGCGCAACAAGATCCTGTTCCCGAGCGAGGGCGGCCTGAAGAGCATCGCGCTGGAGACGACCTTGCCGGGGTCAGGGCTGGAGTACTACAAGCTGGATTATACGCAGCAGCAATTCTTGCCCTTGACCCGCAACCTGACGCTCGGGCTGAAGGCCCGCATCGGCTACGGCGACGGTTACGGTGATTTCGTCAACCTGCCGTTTTTCGAGAACTTTTTCGCTGGCGGCATCCGCTCGGTGCGTGGTTTTGATGACAACACGCTGGGACCGAGAGATTCGAACAATAATTCGATCGGCGGTGCGTTCCTGACCGTGGCCAGCATGGAGCTGCTGTTTCCGGTGCCGTTTCTCGATGTCGGCAGCGGCACACGCCTGAGTGCTTTCTTCGATATCGGTAATGTCTTCGAAGACGTCAATGCATTCGAGACCGGCGAATTCAGGTATTCTGTCGGCCTGGCGGGACTATGGTCATCGCCGCTTGGCCCCATATCGGTAAGTTTCGGTTTCCCGCTGAATGCCAAGAGCGGTGACGAGGAACAGAACTTCCAGTTCACAGTGGGAACCTTTTTCTGAATCCATTACTACTTCACGGAGAATTGATGTGACTACCCGCAAACATATTCCACTGGTCATGATTTCGATGGCTGCCCTGATGCTGTTTACCGGCATCGCCCGCGCAGAGCTGAAAGTCGGATTTGTGGACCTCGCCAAGCTCAGCGAGAACGCACCACAGATCATTTCCGCGCAAGGCAAGATCGATGCCGAGTTTTCCAGCCGGGAAAAGGAGCTGGTCGCACTGCAGCGCAAGATCGCCAAGATGGAAGAAGAGCTGTCCAACAACGGCGCGGTGATGAGCGATTCTGAACGCGGCGGCAAGGAGCGCGATATCCTCAGCAAGCGCCGCGAGCTGAAACGCTCGCAGGACGAATTTCGTGATGACCTCAATATCCGCAAGAATGAAATACTCAAACAGGTCAACATCGAAATCGGCAATGTCATCGAGGCTCTGGCCAAGGAAGAGAAGTACGACCTCATCATCGCGCAGGGTGTCATGTTCGCGAGCGACCGCGTTGATATCACCGACACGATCCTGAAAAAGCTTTCCTCGGGCAAGTAGCGCGGCCGCACTGCCGCGGATAATTGCGCATGGCAATGACCCTCGGTGAACTGGCGCAGCGGCTCGGTGTGACGCTGCAGGGAGGCGATCCGGCGATCCGGGTGACGGCCGTCGCCACCCTGCAGCATGCCGGCAGCGGTGATCTCAGCTTTCTTGCCAACAAGGGTTACCGGAAATTTCTGTCCGGCACCCGCGCCTCCGCTGTCATCCTGGCCGCTGAACACGCGGATGAATGTCCGGTTGCCGTACTGGTATCGGACAACCCCTACGCGGCCTACGCGCGCGCCGCCGCGCTGATCGTGCCGCCTGCACCGGGTCGCCAGGGAATTCACCCGACGGCCACGCTGGAGGAAGGTTGCCGGGTCGATGCCACAGCCTGGGTGGGTCCCAACTGTATCATCGAGCGCGATGCCGTCGTCCATGCCGGTGTACAACTCGCGGGCGGCTGTTTCGTCGGCGCCGGCAGCCGTATCGGTGCGCACAGCCACCTGTTGCCGAACGTGGTCGTCTGTCACGATGTCAGCATCGGCGAGCGGGTCACGCTCCATCCGGGAGCGGTCATCGGCAGCGATGGTTTCGGGCTTGCCAGCGAGAACGGCAAATGGCTGAATGTGCCGCAGCTGGGCAGCGTGCGTATCGGCAACGATGTGGAGATCGGTGCGAACACCACGGTCGACCGGGGCGCGCTGGAAGATACAGTGCTGGAAGACGGCGTCAGGCTCGATAATCAGATACAGGTTGCGCATAATGTTCACATCGGCGCGCACACCGCGATCGCCGGTTGCGTCGGCATTTCGGGCAGCGCGAAAATCGGCCGGCATTGCATGATCGGCGGTGGTGCCGGCATCGTCGGTCATCTGGAAATCACGGACAACGTGATCATTACCGGCATGACCATGGTCACCCGGTCGATTACCGAGCCGGGTGTCTATTCGTCCGGTGTGCCGGCGCAGGACAATGACAGCTGGAACAGGAATTATGCGCGCTTCCGGCAACTTGACCGCATCGCGCGCAAGGTCCAGGCCCTGGAACGCAGGCTTGCGGCAGACGGCGACGGGCAGCAGGGCCGTGACTGAACGCTTGAAGAACTACAAAAGAACTCTTGCACAACGACATCACCGGGCGTACCTCCATGGACATCAATGACATTCTCCAGCATCTGCCGCACAGGTATCCGTTCCTGCTGATAGATCGCGTCACCGAATTCAATGCCGGTGAATCGCTGGAGGGCTACAAGAACGTGACCTACAACGAACCCTTTTTCCAGGGCCATTTCCCGCAGCGTCCGATCATGCCCGGCGTGCTGATACTCGAGGCCATGGCGCAGGCGACCGGCCTGCTCGCCTTCAAGACGGTGGAGCGCGGGGCGCGACGCGAAAGCCTGTATTACCTGGTCGGCATGGACAAGGCTCGCTTCAAACGTCCGGTCGAGCCGGGCGACAAGCTGGTCCTGCGTGCCAGGCTGTTGCGCTCAAAGCGCGGCATCTGGGTGTTCGACTGCGACGCCAGTGTCGATGGCAAGGTGGTTGCCAGCGCGGAGATCATGTGCACCGAACAGGATATCGAGCCTTGATAGATGCGCACGCGGTCATAGATCCCGGGGCGGAGCTGGCGGCGAACGTGACGGTCGGTCCCTACACGGTGATCGGTCCCGAGGTGAGTATCGGGGAGGGCACGCGGATCGGGCCGCATGTTGTCATCGAGGGGCCGACCCGGATCGGCCGTGACAACCGTATTTTCCAGTTCGCGTCGCTTGGCACGGCGCCGCAGGACAAAAAGTATGCGGATGAGAAAACCTGGCTGGAGATCGGCGATCGCAACACCATCAGGGAGTTCGTCACCTTCAACCGCGGCACGGTGCAGGATGCCGGCGCGACCCGCATCGGCAACGACAACTGGATCATGGCCTACGTGCACATCGCGCATGATTGCCGGATCGGCAACCAGACCATCTTCGCCAACAACGCATCGCTGGCCGGCCACGTGCACATCGACGACTATGCCATCCTTGGCGGTTTCACGCTGGTGCACCAGTTCTGCCACATCGGCGCACACGCCCTGACGGCATTCGGCAGCGGCATCAGCATGGATGTGCCGCCCTACGTGACGGTCGGCGGCAGTCCCGCGCATGCGCACGGACTGAACCTGGAAGGGCTGCGTCGGCGCGGTTTTTCCGAGGACACGCGCCGACTGCTGAAGCAGGCCTACAGGACGATATACCGCGAGAACCGGTCGCTCGCCGACGCGGTTGCGCAGCTCCGCGCGCTGGGCAGCGACAGCGCCGAGCTGGAACTGCTGATCCGTTTCCTGGAAAACCAGACGCGCGGCATCATCAGGTAGTCATGCCGTTGCGCATCGGCATCATCGCGGGTGAGGCTTCCGGCGACACCATTGCAGCGGGGCTGATCGGCGCGATTCGCGAACAGGTCCCGGACGCCGTGTTCGAGGGCGTTGCAGGACCGCGCATGCAGGCCGCCGGCTGCCACAGCCTGTTTCCGATGGAGCGCCTGTCCGTCATGGGACTGACCGAGGTACTGTCGCACCTGCCCGGCCTGCTGGCCATGCGTCGCGCGTTGCGGCTGCATTTCACTGCCACGCCACCCGACGTGTTCATCGGTGTGGATGCGCCGGATTTCAACCTGGGCCTGGAGCGTTCGCTGAAACAGGCCGGCATCAAAACGCTGCATTATGTCAGCCCGTCGGTATGGGCCTGGCGGCGCTACCGGGTGCGCAAGATCGCCGCCAGCGTGGACTGCATGCTGACCCTGTTTCCCTTCGAGGCGCGCTTCTATCACGAACAGCAGGTCCCGGCGCGCTTTGTCGGACACCCGCTGGCAGACCTGATCGCGGACGACATCGACCGCGATACGGCGCGCGAGCAACTTGGTATCGCGCCTGCCGGACCGCTGGTGGCGCTGTTGCCCGGCAGCCGGGTCAGCGAGGTCAGGCGCCTGGCGAGACCGCTGCTCGAGGCCGCCGCGTGGTGCCGGGCGCAGCGCGACGGACTGGAATTCGTCGTGCCGGTGGCCAGTGACAGCTGCCGGACGGTGTTCGAACAGGTGCTGGCGGAAGTCGATGCGACGCTGCCGGTCACCCTGCTGGCCGGGCACGGACTGGAGGCGATGGCCGCTGCCGATGTGGTCATGCTGGCCTCGGGGACCGCCACACTCGAGTGCATGCTGCTGAAGCGTCCCATGGTGGTGGCTTACCGCCTGTCGACGCTGACCTACCGTCTGGCACGGCTGCTGGTCAGGACGCCGTTCTACTCGCTGCCCAACCTGCTGGCCGGTCGGCCACTGGTCGCCGAACTGATCCAGGACGAGGCCAGTGCGGAAAACCTCGGCCGGGAAGTGCTGGCGCTGCTCGATGATCCGGCACGGGTCGAGGCGCTGCAGCGTACGTTCGCCGGACTGCATGCCGAGTTGCGCCGCGATGCGAGTCGCAGCGCGGCAACGGCCGTATTGCAACTCGTTGCGCTCGGGCACTGCGATGGAGGTTGAAATTGTCCTGCCGCCGGGACGCGTGGCCGGCGTCGACGAGGCCGGGCGCGGGCCGCTGGCCGGCCCGGTGATCGCCGCCGCGGTCATCCTCGATCCCCTGCGACCAATTGCCGGTTTGCGCGATTCCAAGTGCCTCAGTGCGAACCGTCGCGAACGCCTGTATGAAGAGATCACGCAGCATGCGCTGGCGTGGGCGACAGGGCGCGCGGAGGCCGCGGAGATCGACCGGGTCAATATCCTGCAGGCGACCCTGCGGGCGATGCAGCGTGCGGTCAACGCGCTGCACCCCTGTGCCGAGCATGTGCTGGTGGACGGCAACCGCTGTCCCGAACTGGCCTGTCCCGCGCAGGCCATCGTCAGGGGTGACAGCCGTGTCGCGGCAATCAGTGCCGCCTCCATCATCGCCAAGGTGAGTCGTGACCGGGAAATGATCGAGCTGGATGCGCGCTATCCCGGTTATGGCCTGGCGCAGCACAAGGGCTATCCCGTCAAGGCGCACCTGCAGGCCCTGGAGGTGCTCGGACCGACGCCGCAGCACCGGCAATCCTTTGCGCCGGTCAGGCGCGTTGCGCGACGGGTCTGAGATCAGGCGCAGGCAAGCCGTCTTCCATATCTTTCACGTAGTTGGTCACCCGGTTGCGGCCGCACTGCTTGCTGCTGTACAGGGCAAGGTCGGCCTTGTCGAGCACCGTGGCCGCCTCGTCTACGCCTTCCGGGAAACTGGCAAGGCCGATACTGGCGGTTGCAGCGATGCACTGCCCCCTGGCGCTGAGGGTTGTGTTGGTGATGGTGGAGCGGATGCGTTCCGCGCTGGTGCGGGCACTGTCCAGACCGGTGTGGGACATGAGGATTACGAATTCGTCACCGCCGTAGCGTGCCAGGACATCAGAGGTGCGCACGCAGCGCTGCAATGCCTGTCCCACGGCCTGGATCATACGGCTGCCGGTTGAATGTCCGTACAGGTCGTTGACCTGCTTGAGACCGTCCAGGTCGATCATGATCAGGGTCAGCGATTCGTCATAGCGTGACGCGCGTGCTATCTCGCGTTTCAGGATGGTGTTGAAGGCGCGCATATTGAGCAGGCCGGTCAGTTCGTCGGTCTGCGATAGCAGCATTATCTTGCGCTTGGCGGCAAGGATGTCCGCGGCGAGCATGGAGGTCACGGCGGCGACCAGCAGGAACGGGGAGAACTTCGCCATCAGCAGGGTGAAGGTCTGCGCCGAGAATATATCGGTGGAGAATTGCTGGTAGCCCATGAGCAGGTAGCAGCTCGCGATCAGCAATACCTCCAGTACCGTCATGGCCTTGCCGAGGGTGATCGCGCTGGCGATGATCACCAGCAGGTACAGATTCAGCAGCGGACTATCGATCTGGCCGGTATGCTGCAATACGACGGTGATGAAAATGACCATCACCCAGGTTTCGACCGCCAGCTTGAATCGTGTGTCGCGGGCATGGGTATTCAGATAGCGAAACACCAGCACGAAAGCGGCGTAGGCGACCATGGACAGGATGATGGCATCCGGCGAGCTGATTTCGCCGGTCGGTATGAAAAAGTACACCAGTACCAGGATGAGCAGCAGCCAGTGCAGGTCTGCCATGCTGCTCGAGAAACCCTTCAGTTCCTCGGCCTCGAATGTGTTGAAGATTTGCTCGCTATGGGGTGGGTTCATGATCAGGGGACGTACACAGGTTGCTGTGGTACAGCCTGTATCGACCTGAAGGCGCTGAAAATTAGCGTGATCCACTTCCCGGTGCCGGGAATTTTCCGTGCCGCGGGCCTGCCGCCCGGGAATTGCCGGTGCGGATTATTTATAAATATATAAAACAAATAGATACATAACATACTTAAACCATTTTAATGTTGTGATTCGGCTTGCAACCAGTCGGCTAAAATCGGACACTTTTTCCATGCCACCCGCCTTTGTCCACCTCCACGTCCACACCGAATATTCGCTGGTCAACGGAACCGTGCGTATCAAGCCGCTGGTCAGACGTGTCGCCGAGGCCGGCATGCCGGCCGTGGCGGTCACCGACCAGTGCAACATGTTTTCCATGGTGAAGTTCTACCGTGCCGCGATGGCGGCGGGCGTGAAACCGATCGTGGGTGTCGATGTGTGGGTGGCCGATCCCGGCGCGGAAGGTCAGCCAGCACGCCTGGTGCTGCTGTGCAAGTCGCGTGACGGCTACCTGAATCTCACCCGCCTGGTGTCGCGCGCCTACACGCAGGGTCAGCACCGCGGTATACCGGTGCTGGAGCCGGACTGGTTCGACGGCTGTACAGATGGACTGATCGCGCTGTCCGGCGGCGTGGCGGGCAATATCGGCCGGGCATTGCTGGCGAACCGTCAGGAACTGGCCGGGCAGGCACTGGCGGCCTGGCTGCGGCTGTTTCCGGACAGTTTCTACCTCGAGCTGCAGCGCACCGGGCGGCCCGGCGAGGAGGACTACCTGCACCAGGCCGTTGCGCTGGCTGCCAGGCACGACGTGCCGGTGGTCGCCACCAACGACGTGCACTTCCTGAAGCAGTCCGACTTCATCGCACACGAGGCGCGTGTCTGCATCAACGAAGGCCGCACGCTGGACGACCCGCGCCGCACCCGGCACTTTTCCGATCAGCAATACCTGCGCTCGCCACAGGAGATGCAGGCACTGTTCGAGGATATTCCCGAGGCGCTGGAGAACACCGTCGAGATCGCGCGACGCTGTAACCTGGAACTCGAACTCGGCAAGAACTACCTGCCGGACTTCCCGGTTCCGGCCGGCACCGGCATGGCGGAATTTTTCCGCAGCCAGGCGGAGGAGGGGCTGGAGCAACGCCTGCAGCAGCTGTTCGACAGCCAGCAGCCGGATATCGAGGCCGTGCGCCAGCGCTACCGGGAGCGGCTCGCGCTCGAGATCGGCGTGATCCTGGAGATGGGTTTCCCTGGCTACTTCCTGATCGTCGCCGATTTCATCAAGTGGGCCAAGGCGAACGGCATCCCGGTCGGGCCAGGACGCGGTTCCGGCGCCGGCTCGCTGGTGGCCTATGCGTTGACTATTACCGATCTCGACCCGTTGCGCTATGACCTGCTGTTCGAGCGGTTCCTCAATCCCGAGCGCGTATCCATGCCG
The DNA here is from genome assembly GCA_035527955.1 of Gammaproteobacteria bacterium. Taxonomy (GTDB): domain Bacteria; phylum Pseudomonadota; class Gammaproteobacteria; order UBA9214; family UBA9214; genus UBA9214. The sequence goes on along the minus strand of DATKZN010000132.1, from coordinate 18,023 downwards.
GATTTCGACGTGGACTTCTGCATGGAGGGGCGCGACCGCGTTATCGACTATGTCGCCGAGCGTTACGGGCGCGAAAAGGTTTCGCAGATCATTACCTACGGTTCGATGGCGGCGAAGGCGGTGGTGCGCGATGTCGGACGCGTGCTCGGTCATCCCTATGGCTTTATCGACCGCATTGCCAAGTTGATCCCGTTCGAGATTGGCATGACCCTGGACAAGGCACTGGAACAGGAGCCGCAGCTTGCCGAGCTTTATGACAGTAACGAAGACGTGCAGGCATTGATCGACCTGGCCCGCTCGCTGGAAGGCCTGTCGCGTAATGCCGGCAAGCATGCCGGCGGTGTGGTCATCGCCCCCTCGAAACTGACCGACTTCACGCCGCTGTACTGCGAGCAGGGCGGCGACGCGGTGGTCAGCCAGTTCGACAAGGACGACGTCGAGGCGGTCGGCCTGGTGAAGTTCGACTTCCTCGGCCTGCGCACACTGACCATCATCGACTGGGCGCTGAAGACCATCAACCGCCAGCGCGCGGCCACCGGCCAGCCGCCGGTCGACATCAGCAGCCTGCCACTGAACGACGAACCGACCTTCACGCTGCTCAAGGCATCAGGCACGACCGCGGTGTTCCAGCTGGAATCGAGCGGCATGAAGGACCTGATCCGGCGCCTGCAGCCGGATAGCTTCGAGGACATCATTGCGCTGGTGGCCCTGTTCCGCCCCGGCCCGCTGCAGTCCGGCATGGTCGACGACTTCATCGCGCGCAAGCACGGCGCCGAGATCAAGTATCCGCACCCGGAGCTGATACCGATCCTGAAGCCGACCTACGGCATCATCCTCTACCAGGAGCAGGTGATGCAGATCGCCCAGGTACTGGCCGGCTACACCCTGGGCGGCGCGGACATGCTGCGCCGCGCGATGGGCAAGAAGAAGCCCGAGGAGATGGCCAAGCAGCGCTCGATATTCCAGGAAGGCGCGCGCGCGCGCGGCGTCGACGCGGACGTCGCCGCCTACATCTTCGACCTGATGGAGAAGTTCGCCGGTTACGGTTTCAACAAGAGCCACTCGGCGGCCTACGCACTGCTCTCCTACCAGACGGCCTGGCTGAAGTCGCATTATCCCGCAGCGTTCATGGCCGCGGTGCTGTCGGCCGACATGGACAACACCGACAAGGTGGTGCACCTGATTGCCGAGTGCCGCGACATGAAGCTGAAGGTCGTGCCGCCGGACGTGAACCGTTCCGATTACCACTTCACCGCGCAGTCGGTCGACACCATCATCTACGGTCTCGGCGCCATCAAGGGCGCCGGCCAGGCCGCCATTGAGGGGATGCTGGCCGAACGCGCCGCGGCTGGTGCCTTCGCCGACCTGTTCGACTTCTGCCAGCGCGTCGATCTGCGCAAGCTGAACCGGCGTGTGATCGATGCCCTGATCCGCGCCGGCGCACTCGATTCGATGGGCGAAACGCGCGCCTCGCACACCGCGAACATCACCCAGGCGCTGAAGCTGGCCGAGCAGCGCAGCCGCGACCTGGATACCGGCCAGAACGACCTGTTCGGCGAGAGTGCGGCCGCAGTGCCGGCGCCGCCGCCCGCGCGCGCGGTGCTGCCCGAGTGGGAGGAGGAGCAGCGCCTGCAGGGTGAGATGGATGCGCTCGGTCTGTATCTGACCGGTCACCCGATCACGCGCTACGCACCGGAACTGGCGCACATCGTCAGCGGCAAGCTGGCCGAGCTCGAACAGGTGTGCGCCGCCATGCCAGCCACCACCGCCAGCCGTCCCGGACGGCCGGGCAATGGCGAACGCGCGGTGACCATCGCCGGACTCGTGATGAGCATGCGTGTGCGCAAGACCCAGCGCGGCGGCAAAATCGCGTTCCTGACCCTGGATGACAATACTGCGCGGCTCGACGTGCGCGTGTTTCCCGAGGTGTTCGAAAAGCACCAGGCGTTGCTGGGCAAGGACAAGGTACTGGTGATCCAGGGCGGTTTCGGTCCGGACGACTACACCGGCGGCAACCAGGTGACGGCGCAGTGTATCTATGACATCAACCAGGCGCGCGAACTGTTCGCGCGGCGCCTGGTAGTGGGGGTCGAGGCCGCGCAGGCGGGCAACGGCTTCGTGGGCAGCCTGGCGGACATCCTGCAGCCGTTCCGCCAGGGACATTGCCGGGTATGCATCGACTACGCCGGCGGCGCGGCCCGCGCGCGCCTGGCGCTGGGCGAGGAATGGGCCGTGCATCCCACCGACGAGCTGCTGCACCGCCTGCGCGAGCTGGCGGGCCGGGACAGCGTGCAGGTGGAGTATGCGTGAAGCACCGGCCGACTTGTCTCGCCGGTGCGGAAACGTTACCTTAGGCGCTTTCCCGAAGCATCCCCGGACTGTCTGATGAACCTCAACTTTCTCGAATTCGAGCAGCCGATCGCCGAGCTGGAGGCGAAGATCGACGAGCTGCATTATGTCAGTGGCGATACCGACATCAATATCAGCGAGGAAGTCGGGAAGCTCAAGGCCAAAAGCCGCGAACTGACCGAGTCGATCTTTGCCAACCTTACGCCCTGGCAGATCTCGCAGCTGGCGCGACACCCGCAGCGCCCCTACACCATGGACTACATCGTTCGCCTGTTCACCGAATTTGAGGAACTGCACGGCGACCGCCACTACGGTGACGACAACGCCATTGTCGGCGGACTCGCGCGTATCGAGGGGATGCCGGTGATGGTGATCGGTCAGCAGAAGGGACGCGATACCAAGGAGAAGCTGCAGCGAAATTTTGGCATGCCGCGTCCCGAGGGTTATCGCAAGGCGCTGCGGCTGATGCAGATGGCGGAACGCTTCGGCCTGCCGGTGCTGACCTTCATTGACACGCCCGGCGCCTATCCCGGCATCGGTGCCGAGGAACGCGGCCAGAGCGAGGCCATTGCACGTAACCTGCTGGTGATGTCGCGACTGCGTACACCGATCATCTGCACCGTGATCGGCGAGGGCGGCTCGGGCGGTGCGCTGGCCATCGGTGTCGGCGATCTCACCCTGATGCTGCAATACAGCACCTACTCGGTGATCTCGCCCGAGGGTTGCGCCTCGATCCTGTGGAAGAGCGCGGAGAAGGCGTCCGACGCCGCGGAGGCGCTGGGCATCACCTCGGCGCGGCTCAGCGAGCTGGGGCTGGTCGACAAGGTGATCAAGGAGCCGCTCGGCGGTGCACACCGCGACGTGGACGGCGCGGCCGAGAATATCAAGCAGGTGCTGGTCGAGTCGCTGCAAAAGCTCGGTGGCAAGTCACTGGACAAGCTCGTCGAATCTCGCTACAAGCGTCTGATGGCCTACGGGCAGTTCAGCGAGCGCTAGGCATTTGTCCTGCAGCGGTATTGCAGTGCAGGCAACGATGTAAATCCGGACGCCGTTCTGTGCGGCTGTCATAGGACACGCGTAGACCTGTCGTGACGTTTTCCCCTCAAACACTGCTGCACCGGCTGCAGCAATATCCGCAGCCAGCCGGCTACCAGGTGGCCTTCAGCGGCGGCATGGATTCGCACGTGCTGCTGCATGCCATGGCCGGGCTGCGCGCGCAGCTGGCGGCGCCCGTCGGAGCGGTGCACGTGAACCACGGCCTGCAGGCCGACGCGGTGCGCTGGGCTGCGCATTGCCGCACGGTGTGTGCCGGGCTCGGCCTCGACTATGCCGCGCTGGCGGTGGATGCGAGCCACCGCCGTGGCGACAGCCCGGAGGCCGCGGCGCGCACCGCGCGCTATGGCGCCCTGGCCGACTGGCTGCCGGCCGGTCATTGCCTGCTGACCGCCCAGCACCGTGACGACCAGGCCGAGACCCTGCTGTTGCAGCTGCTGCGCGGGGCCGGCGTGCACGGCCTGGCCGCCATGCCGGTCCATGGCGATTTCGGTGCGGGTACGCGCCTGCGGCCGCTGCTGGAGGTGACGCGTGACGAGCTGCGCGCCTATGCCGGGCGGCACCGGCTGGGCTGGGTGGACGATCCGAGCAATTTCGACACCGGTCTCGACCGCAATTACCTGCGCCACCACGTGCTGCCTGTGTTGCAGGCGCGCTGGCCCGCCGCCAGCACGAGCCTGGCGCGCAGCGCGGCGCACCAGGCCGAGGCGGCCGCATTGCTGGGGGACGTCGCGGAGCGGGACCTGCAGGCCGCGGCGGGCGCGGCAGCCGACCAGCTGCGACTGCCCGTCATCGCCGGCCTGCCAGCGCCCCGGCAGCGCAATGTCGTGCGCCACTGGCTCAGGCAACTGACCGGCGGCACACCGTCAGCCGCCGTGCTGGAGCGCATCCTGCACGATGTGCCGTGCAGCCGGGAGGACGCGGAGCCCTGCGTGCGCTGGGGTGGTTTCGAGCTGCGCCGCTACCGCGACACGCTCTACCTGTTGCCCCAGCTGCCGCCGCCGGACCCGGCACGGTGGTTGCCGTGGTCGCTTGTCGAACCGCTCGCGCTGCCGGCACAGGGCGGTGTGCTCAGCGCGCGCCGGCAGGCGGGGCGGGGCATCCGCCAGGCCGTCATCGGCGCCGCCGGCGTGCGCGTGGGCTGGCGCCGCGGGGGCGAACGCTGCGTGCCGGCAGGGCGTGGCCAGCACCATGCACTGAAGAAGCTGTTCCAGGAAGCCGGCATCCCACCCTGGCAGCGTGCGCGTATTCCCCTGATCTTCATCGACCGGCAGCTCGCGGCCGTGCCCGGGCTGTGGGTATGCGAGCCGTTCCAGGCCGGGCCCGGCGAGCCCGGCGTGCAGATCGACTGGGATGACCCGGCAACGGCTGCGCAAGGGCGGCCGATTTGTCCGCCTGGGTAATTGAGGTACCCGCCCCGATCTGGTAACGTTGACGCCCGTCTTGCGGCATTCGTGTCGCACCCCGACTCCAGGAAATCAATGACCCGATTTATCTTCGTCACCGGCGGTGTGGTGTCCTCTTTGGGCAAAGGCATCGCATCGGCCTCGCTGGGCACATTGCTGGAGACCCGCGGTCTCAAGGTCACGCTGCTCAAGCTCGATCCCTACATCAATGTCGACCCGGGCACCATGAGCCCGTTCCAGCACGGCGAGGTGTTCGTCACCAACGACGGCGCGGAAACCGACCTCGACCTCGGGCACTACGAGCGCTTCGTCCGCACCACCATGACGAAGGACAACAATTTCACCACCGGCCAGATCTACGAAAGCGTGATCCGCAAGGAGCGGCGCGGCGATTACCTCGGCGCCACCGTGCAGGTGATCCCGCACATCACCGACGAGATCAAGCACAGCATCCGCAAGGGCGCGGACGATGCCGACATCGCGATGGTCGAGATCGGCGGCACGGTCGGTGACATCGAGTCGCTGCCGTTCCTGGAGGCGATCCGCCAGATGGGCGTCGAGCTCGGTCACGAGCGCGCGCTGTTCATGCACCTGACGCTGGTGCCCTACATCGCCGCCTCCGGCGAGATCAAGACCAAGCCGACCCAGCACTCGGTCAAGGAGCTGCGCTCCATCGGTATCCAGCCGGATATCCTGCTGTGCCGGTCCGACCGGCCGCTGCCGCCGTCCGAGCGGCGCAAGGTGGCGCTGTTCACCAACGTCGAGGAACGCGCGGTAATTTCCGCCGTCGACGTCGACAGCATTTACAAGATCCCGCTGCTGCTGCACGAGCAGCAGCTCGACGACATCGTGGTCGAGAAGATGCACATCGACTGCAAGCCCGCCGAGTTGTCCGAGTGGCAGCAGGTGGTGCGCGGCATCGAACGGGTCGACAGCGAGGTCACCATCGCCATGGTCGGCAAGTATGTCGACCTGACCGAGTCCTACAAGTCGCTGTCCGAGGCGCTGGTGCACGCCGGCATTCACGCGCACTGCAAGGTCAACATCCGCTACGTGGATTCCGAGAGCATCGAGCTGAACGGCACCGGCGTGCTCGCGGGTGCCGCGGCCATCCTGGTGCCTGGCGGGTTCGGTGAGCGCGGCGTCGAGGGCAAGATCGAGGCCGTGCGTCATGCACGCGAGAACAATATTCCCTATCTCGGCATCTGCCTGGGCATGCAGGTCGCGGTAATCGAGTACGCACGGCACGTCGCGGGCCTGGACGGCGCGCACTCCACCGAATTCAGGAAGGACGCCGCACACCCGGTGATCGCGCTGATCACCGAGTGGAGCCGCGAGGACGGCAGCCAGGAAGTGCGCAGCGAGGATTCCGAGCTGGGCGGCACCATGCGCCTCGGCGGCCAGAAGTGCCGGCTGTTGCCCGGCAGCCTGGCGCACCGACTGTACGGCAAGGACGTCATTACCGAGCGCCACCGCCACCGCTACGAATTCAACAACCGCTACCGCGAGCAGCTTGAGTCGCATGGCCTGGTGCTGTCCGGTACCTCGCTGGACGGCAAGCTGGTCGAGGTGATCGAGATCGCCTCGCACCCCTGGTTTTTTGCCTGCCAGTTCCATCCCGAATTCACATCTACCCCGCGCGACGGGCACCCGCTGTTTACCGGCTTTGTCCGGGCGGCGCTGGCCTACCAGGCCGGCTCGCTGCAGTCAGACAAGGCCCCGGCGGTTGCCGGGGCCGATGCCTGAATGCTGCTTCACACCCAGGCGAACCCAGCATGAAACTGTGTCATTTCGAGGCCGGCCTTGATCATCCGCTGTTCCTGATTGCCGGACCCTGCGTCATCGAGAGCGCGCAACTGGCAATCGACACCGCAGGCCAGCTCAAGGAACTTACCGCGGCGCTCGGCATGCCGTTCATCTACAAATCATCCTTCGACAAGGCCAACCGCTCCTCGCACACGAGTTTCCGCGGCCCCGGCCTGGAGGAGGGGCTGCGCATCCTCGACGAGGTCAAGGCGCAGATCGGCGTGCCGGTGCTGACCGACGTGCATGAGGACACGCCGCTGGCCGAGGTGGCCGCCGTGGTGGATGTGCTGCAGACCCCGGCCTTCCTGTGCCGGCAGACCAACTTCATCCAGAACGTCGCACGCCAGGGCAAGCCGGTGAACATCAAGAAGGGCCAGTTCCTGTCGCCGTGGGACATGAAGAACGTGTCCGACAAGGCGCTCGCGACCGGAAACGACCAGATCATGGTCTGCGAGCGAGGTGTCTCGTTCGGTTACAACAACCTGGTATCCGACATGCGCGCGCTGGCCGTGATGCGCAACACCGGCGTGCCGGTGGTGTTCGATGCCACGCACTCGGTGCAGCTGCCCGGCGGGCAGGGCGACCGCTCCGGCGGCCAGCGCGAGTTCGTGCCGGTGCTGGCGCGCGCCGCCGTCGCCGCCGGTATTTCTGGCCTGTTCATGGAAACCCATCCGAACCCCGCGGTCGCGCTCAGCGACGGCCCGAATGCCTGGCCGCTCGGACAGATGCGCGAGCTGCTGGTGACGTTGCAGGCGATCGATGCCGTCATCAAGGCCGGCGCGCTGCCGGAAACGGCGCTCATGCAATAGCTGATAAAGATTCTTCAAATAACCAATAACCATATGATTTAGTGGAGTAATAATGTCGGAGATTTCTGGAGTTATCGGACGCGAGATCATCGACTCGCGCGGCAATCCCACTGTCGAGGCGGAGGTCACCCTGGCATCGGGCGCGGTCGGGCGCGCCGCGGTACCGTCCGGCGCGTCGACCGGCTCGCGCGAGGCGGTGGAGCTGCGCGATGGCGACAAGCTCCGTTACGGCGGCAAGGGCGTGATCCGGGCGGTGGCGAACGTCAACACGGTCATCCGCGAGGCGGTCACGGGCCTGGAAGCGGGCGCACAGGGCGACCTCGACCGCACCATGATCGAACTCGACGGCACCGACAACAAGGGCCGCCTGGGTGCGAACGCGCTGCTCGCGGTGTCGCTGGCCAATGCCCATGCGGCAGCGCGCGAGCAGGGCCTCGGCCTGTACCGCCTGCTCGGCGGTGATGGTCCGCTGCAGATGCCGGTGCCGATGATGAACATCATCAACGGCGGCGCGCACGCCAACAACAGTGTCGACCTGCAGGAGTTCATGATCCTGCCGGTCGGTGCCGGCAGCCTGCGCGAGGCGGTGCGTTACGGCGCCGAGGTGTTCCATGCACTGAAGAGCGTGCTGCACGCGCGCGGCCTGAACACCGCAGTCGGTGACGAGGGCGGTTTCGCGCCGGACCTGGCCTCCAACGAGGCCGCCATCGAGGTTATCCTCGAGGCCATCGGCAAGGCAGGCTTCAGCGCCGGCAAGGATATCTACCTCGGCCTCGATGCCGCCGCCTCCGAGTTCTACAAGAACGGCAAGTACGTACTGGCCTCGGAAGGCCGCGAGTTCAGCTCCGCCGAGTTCACCGACTACCTGGCCGGCTGGGTGGCGCAGTATCCCATCATCAGTGTCGAGGACGGCCTCGACGAGAGTGACTGGGACGGCTGGAAGTACCACACCGAGCGTCTCGGCGACAAGGTGCAGCTGGTCGGCGACGACCTGTTCGTGACCAACACCCGGATATTCCGCGAAGGTATCGACAAGCACATCGGGAATTCGATCCTGATCAAACTCAACCAGATCGGTACCTTGACCGAGACGCTGGAGGCCATTCGCATGGCCCACGATGCCGGTTACAGTGCCGTGATATCGCACCGCTCGGGCGAGACCGAGGACGTCACCATCGCCGACGTTGCAGTCGGCACCACCGCCACGCAGATCAAGACCGGTTCGCTGTCGCGCTCTGACCGTGTGGCCAAGTACAACCAGTTGATGCGCATCGAGGACGAACTCGGCAGCCAGGCCAGCTACGCCGGGCGTGCCGCGTTCCGGCACCTGGCTGGCTGAGTGCACGCCATCGGCCGGTACGGAGGACGCCAGGGTAAGCCGCGATGAAGAAGGTGGTCATCGTGCTGTTGTTGCTGCTGGTCTACCTGCAGTACCGCCTGTGGTTCGGTGACGGCAGCCTGCAGGAGGCCTGGCAGCTGCATCGCGAAGTTGAGGCGCAGCGCGAGGAAAACCTGCAGCTGCGAGAGCGCAACGACGCGCTCGATGCCGAGGTGCTGGATCTGCAGCAGGGCCTGGATGCCATCGAGGAACGTGCGCGCGAGGACCTCGGTATGGTCAAGGAAGGCGAGACCTTCTACCAGATCGTGGAATAGTGATGCCGGTTTCCAGCCTCCATCTACCAGCCCGTAGCCTCAACAAGCGGAAACGGGGACAGGCCGCGTTTTTTTGCCCCCCGGTTCGCCATGTCATCCGGTTCGCGGCCTGAGGCGCGCTACTGGGCCGTGGTGCCGGCCGCCGGCGCCGGTACGCGCATGGGCACGGAGCTGCCCAAACAATACCTGCCGCTGGGTGACAGGACCGTGCTCGAGCATACCCTGGATGCATTGCTGGCCTGCGACGTGCTGTCCGGGATCGTGGTGGTGGTCGCGGAACACGACGCGCGCTGGGCGGCGATCGGACGGCGCTACCAGGAGCGCCCGATTGTCAGCGTGACAGGCGGGGCGGAACGCTGTCACTCGGTGCTGAACGGCCTGCGTGAGCTTGCCACGCAGGCGTCGCCGCAGGACCGGGTGCTGATTCATGATGCCGCGCGTCCCTGCCTGCGCGCCGACGACGTCGGCCGGCTGATCGAGACGGTGGGGGATGATGACAGCGGCGGGCTGCTGGGTGTGCCGGTGGCCGATACCATGAAGCGCGTGAACGATGCCGGGCGCATTACGCAGACGGTCGAGCGCAACGGCCTGTGGCATGCGCTGACGCCGCAACTGTTTCGCCTCGACCTGCTGGATGCGGCGCTGGCCGCCGCCGTCGATGCCGGGATAGCGGTCACCGACGAGGCGTCCGCCATGGAGCATGCCGGCTATGCGCCGCGCATGGTGCAGGGCCGGCGCGACAACATCAAGATCACCCTGCCGGCCGACCTGGAACTGGCAGCCTTTTACCTGCAGGCGAGGACTACGCGATGAGAATAGGTCAGGGTATCGACGCGCATGCATTCAAGGAGGGCGGGACGCTGGTGCTCGGTGGTGTGATCATTCCGTATCCGCGCAGCCTGGAAGCGCATTCGGACGGCGACGTGGTGTTGCACGCATTATGCGATGCGCTGCTGGGTGCGGCCGGCCTGGGCGATATCGGTCGGCACTTCCCGCCCGGCGACCCGGCCTTCCGGGATATCGACAGCCGCATCCTGCTGCGCAAAACACTGGATATGGTCATCGAGGAAGGCTGCAAGCTGGTCAACGCGGACATCACCGTGGTAGCGCAGGAACCGCATCTCGCTCCGTTCATCGCTACCATGCGCGAACTGATCAGCACCGACCTGCAGGTCAGCGCTGACCGGGTCAACATCAAGGCCACCACCACCGAGCGACTCGGTTTCACCGGTCGTGGCGAGGGCGTCGCCGCGTTTGCCGTCGCCTTGCTGGAAGACTGATTGCTGACAACAGGCAAACAACCACCGTCCATGCATGGTGAGCGCAGGGTCTGCACACGAACACTCAGGATGCGGTTGAATGACTGACGACTGGCTTGAGCTGGCCGTGACCGGGATGGCATTCGCCTGGGGCGGGCCGCCGGCATGCGGGGTGCTGCGCCGGCAGCCGGAAGATTTCCGTGTGACCGAGCTGCCGTCGGTCGAGCCGGACGGCAGTGGCGAGCATGTCTGGCTGTGGATCCGCAAGCGCAGCGAAAATACCGATCATGTCGCTATGTTGCTGTCGAAGCTCGCCGGCGTGCATCCGCGCAACATCGGCTATGCCGGCCAGAAGGACCGCCATGCCGTCACCGAGCAGTGGTTCTCGGTGCACCTGCCGGGACGGGCGGAGCCTGACTGGCAGGGACTGGACTCCGACACGATTACCGTGCTGCGCCACGCACGCCACGGGCGCAAACTGCAGCGCGGTACCCTGCGCGGCAACGAATTCGTGATTACCGTGCGCGATATAGACGGTTCCTGCGCGGAACTCGAAGAGCGGCTGCAACGGGTCGGGACGCAGGGTGTGCCGAACTATTTCGGTGCGCAGCGCTTCGGCAACGGCGGTGGCAACCTGCGCACGGCCACGCAGCTGTTCGCCAATCCACGCATGAAACTCTCGCGCAACCGCCGCAGCATGGCGCTGTCGGCGGCGCGCTCCCTGCTGTTCAACCGCGTATTGTCACGGCGTGTCAGCGACGGCAGCTGGAACGGCGTCCTGCCCGGTGATGCCATGCAGCTGGCTCGCAGTCACAGTTTCTTCGTTGTGGACACCGTCGACGCTGAGCTGGTGCAACGCATCGCCAGTCACGATATCCATGCCACCGGGCCGCTCGCCGGCAGCGGCGATAGCCCGGTGCGTGACGCATGCCGGGCGCTTGAGGCGGAGGTGCTTGCCGAATTCGACTCACTGGCAGACGGCCTCGCCATGGTTGGCCTGAAACAGGAACGGCGTGCCCTGCGCCTGCCGGTTACCGGGCTGCGCTGGCAGTGGCTGGATGAGACGACCCTGGAGCTGGCGTTCGGCCTGCGTGCCGGCTGCTACGCGACCAGCGTGCTGCGCGAGCTGGTGCGCGAAAAATAGACTCGCGCACAACTACATGGCCAGGCCAGTCTCGACCGGTTCCCGGTCTCACCTTCTCTCTAGAATCGTGCGCTCCTATAACAACAGATACCTGTAGGAGCGGATCTCATCCGCGATTTCCAGCCCGAATCCATCGCGCTTGAGAAGCGCTCCTACACAAATTGATGTCCCAGTAGCGGACGTGGTTTGCGAATGAATCGACCTCGTTGGGTTGTGCGATCAATCCCGCGGCGCGCTGCGTAACAGCACATACAGCGCGCCGGTGCCGCCGTGCCGCGGCTGGGCCGAGCTGAAGGCCAGCACATCGTGATGCTGGCGCAGCCAGCTGTTCACCCGGTTCTTCAGCACCGGTGCCGCGCCGCCCGAGCCGGCCCCCTTGCCGTGGATGATGCGCACGCTGCGGATGTGCTGTTCGCTGCACAGCGTGATGAACTCGGTGAGTGCCTGGCGGGCGACGGCAATGGTCATGCCATGCAAGTCGAGTTCGGCGTCTGCCGCGAGCTGGCCGCGGCGCAGTCGCTGCAGCTGGCGCTGCTGCAGTCCCGGCCGTGCAAAGAACAGCGTGTCGTCCGGGCTGACCGTGCCGGCGTCATACGCGTCCGAAAAGGTGTCGCCGGGCCGGTGCAGCTGTGCCGCGTGCCGGCGCGGCCGCGGTGGCTGCGCCTTGCATGGATGCTCGACCTTGTCATGCGCGAGTTTCCTGACCACGCCGACCTGCTCTCGAAACAGGGCGATGTCCTCGGTGCTGGGTTTCTTGTTGCGCGTCATGCCGGGCGGAAATCCATTCGGTAGGTACGGGCAACCGTAACCGTAAGCCCGCCAGCGTGCAATATGCGCGATTGCCTGTGTCCACCGAGTGCCAAAATCCTTATACTACCGGCCACTACATAACAATCAGGACACAGTCAAAGAACAATCATGGCAATGGCCGCATACGGGAACCCATGTACCACAACGCTGGTCGCGCCGCTCATCTTCGCCGTCCGCACGCCTGGCGGTTGCCGGGCAGTCCTGCAAACGACGCGCACCGGGCGGAACCGGATGCGACCTGAAACATGCAAATCCTGATCAGCAATGATGATGGTTACCAGTCCCGGGGCATCCGTGCACTGGCCGATGCGCTTGCGACCATCGCCACGGTGCACGTCGTGGCACCGGAGCGTGACCGCAGCGGCGCCAGCAACTCACTGACCCTGGACAGTCCGATTCGCGCCCGTACCGGCGCGAACGGCTATACCTATGTCGACGGTACGCCCACGGACTGCGTGCATCTTGCGATCACCGGCCTGCTCGAAAGGGAGCCTGACATGGTGGTGGCCGGGATCAATGCCGGGGCCAATCTTGGTGATGACGTGTTGTATTCGGGCACCGTGGCCGCTGCCATGGAAGGCCGCTTCCTCGGATCGCCGGCGCTGGCGATCTCGCTGGCCGGCGACCAGCCCACCCACTACGACACCGCCGCGCGTGTCGCGCTCGAACTGGTGCAGCGCGTCAGCTCCGGCACGCTGCCGGCGGATACCATTCTCAACATCAACGTGCCGGACGTGGCCTGGGACCAGCTGCGCGGCATGCAGGCCACGCGACTCGGACACCGTCACAAGTCGGAACCGGTGGTGAAGATGAATGACCCGCGCGGGCGCACAGTGTACTGGGTGGGCCCGGCCGGCAGCGAGCAGGATGCCGGGCCGGGCACGGACTTCCATGCCGTGCGCTCGGGTTACGTGTCCATCACGCCGCTGGATGTCGACCTGACGCGCTACGCTGCCATAGACAAGCTGGCCAGCTGGCTGGCGGACTGAGCACCGCCGCGATGTTCAATCCGGAACGCGGCATCGGCATGACCTCGCAGCGCACGCGCGACCGACTGGTCGAACGGCTACGCACGGAGGGCATCCGCAACGAACGCGTGCTGGAAGTGATCCGTGCCACGCCGCGTCACCTGTTCGTGGACGAGGCACTGGCTAGTCGCGCCTACGAAGATACCGCCCTGCCGATCGGCTACAACCAGACCATTTCACAGCCCTTCGTGGTTGCGGTCATGACGGACCTCGTCATTTGCAACGACCCGCAGACGGTGCTGGAGATCGGCACCGGCTCGGGCTACCAGGCCGCCGTGCTGGCCGCGCTGGTGCCAAAGGTCTACACGGTGGAGCGCATCGAACCGCTGGCCCGGCAGGTGCGCCAGCGTTTTCGCAAGCTCGGCCTGCGCAACATCCGCGCCAGCTATACCGACGGCACCGCGGGCCTGCCGGCATTTGCACCCTATGATGCCATCATCACGACGGCTGCCGCGGAAGAGATACCCCGGGCGCTGCTGGAGCAGTTGTCGCCCAGGGGCGGACGCCTGGTGATCCCGGTGGGTGGCCGCAACGGCCAGACCCTGACCCTGGTGACACGCCGCGGCGATGGGTTTGAACGGGAAGACCTCGATCCGGTAATCTTCGTACCACTACTCGGCGGACAGGCCTGATGCGCATATTTACCTGGTTGTACGACAAAACAATGCAGTGGGCGCGTCACCGCCATGCAGCATGGTATCTGTCCGGGCTGAGCTTCGCCGAATCCTCGTTCTTTCCGATCCCGCCGGACGTGATGCTCGCGCCTATGAGCATGGCGCGGCCACAGCACGCGTTGCGCTATGCCGCGCTGACCACGATCGCCTCCGTCGTCGGCGGTCTGTTCGGCTACCTGATCGGGGCGTATTTTTTCGAGCTGATCCAGCCCTGGCTGCAGGAGTCCGCCTACTGGGGAAAATACCAGCACGCTCGCGAATGGTTCGAGCGCTGGGGCTTCTGGGCCATCCTCGTGGCCGGCTTCTCGCCCATTCCCTACAAGGTGTTCACCATCGCCGCCGGCACGCTGGCCATGAACCTGCCGCTGTTCGCGCTCGGCTCGCTGATCGGTCGTGGTGGGCGCTTTTTCCTGGTGTCCAGCCTGATGGCCTGGGGCGGGCCGCGCATGGAGGCGAAACTGCGCCACGGGGTCGAATGGCTGGGCTGGCTGGTGGTCGTACTCGCCGTTGCAGCGTATTTCTATTTCAGAAGCTGATGCTGTTGCGGAATTACATCCTGCCGTTTTGCCTGTTAACTGTTGTCCTGTCCGGTTGTAGCAACACTGCCAAGGCGCCGATCTATACGCGCGGTACGACACCCGAGCCGGGCGCCAGGATCATGCGGCGTCCGGGCGCGACCATCCCGCAGCGCAACGCGCCTGCGGGCAGCTACGTGGTGCAACGTGGCGACACGCTGTATTCGATTGCCTGGCAGCACGGTCTGAAAACGGAAGAGCTGGCGCAGCTCAACCGCATGCGTGCGCCCTATACCATCTATCCGGGGCAACGCCTGCAGGTCAGGAGCGGACAGGCGCAGCAGGCCGCGGCACAGACTGTACCGCAGGCCGCACCGCTGGCACGCCCGGCGCCGCTCAAGGCGAAGCCGCTGCCGCAGCCGATAGCGGCGCCCGCGACCCCCGGCCAGGAAAAACCGGCCAGTGCGCCCGTGCCGGCCACCGCCCGCCTTGCCGAACCGCCGCTGTATGACGGCCAGTGGCAGTGGCCCACGCGCGGCAAGCTGCTGCGCGGCTACCAGGAAAATGCCAATGGAAAAAAAGGCATAGACATCAGCGGGCACCACGGCCAGCCGGTCAGCGCCGCCGCCGGCGGGAAGGTGGTCTATACCGGCAGTGGACTTGTCGGCTACGGCAGGCTTATTATCATCAAACACAACGAAAGCCTGCTGAGTGCCTACGGGCATAACAGCAAGCTGCTTGTTGCGGAAGGTGATCATGTCAGGGCGGGGCAGCTGATCGCTAAGATGGGCAGCAGCGGCACCAACCGCACCGCGCTCTATTTCGAGATCCGCAAGGACGGCAAACCGGTCGATCCCGTGCGCTACCTGCCAAGACAATAATCCTGACCGATCAAACGGGCACCCGCGCGCAGCGGGCCGACGGGGAGCAACACAAACGGCGGTAATGCCAGTGGCCAGATACAAGGGCATTGACGACACGCAGGCCGACGACCCGAAAGAGGCGGTCGACGGGCAGGACATGCCGGAAGAACCGAAGCGTATTCCGGTCAAGCGTCACAGCAGCGACAGTCACGATCCCACCCGTCTGTACCTCAACGAAATCGGCGCCTCACCGCTGCTGACAGCGGAGGAGGAGGTCAGCTTCTCGCGCCTGGCGCAACGCGGCGACGAGGCGGCGCGCAAGCGCATGATCGAAAGCAACCTGCGCCTGGTGGTCAAGATCGCGCGCCGCTACACCAACCGCGGGCTGGCGTTTCTCGATCTGATCGAGGAAGGCAATCTCGGCCTGATCCGCGCGGTGGAAAAATTCGATCCCGAGCGCGGTTTCCGCTTTTCCACCTACGCGACCTGGTGGATCCGCCAGACCATCGAGCGCGCCATCATGAACCAGACGCGCACCATCCGCCTGCCGATCCACGTCATCAAGGAAATCAATACCTACCTGCGTGCCGCGCGCAGCCTGGCGCAGAAGCTCGACCACGAACCGAGCGCTGAGGAAATCGCAGACCTGCTGCACAAACCGATCGAGGACGTCGAGAACATGCTGGGGCTCAATGAACGCATCGCCTCGACCGATAGCAGTATTCTCAACGATCCGTCCCGCACGCTGCTCGACACCATCGCCGACGAGCAGGCGGCGGACCCGTCGGACTCGATCGCCGACGAGGATATCCATGTCAACATCGAGGACTGCCTGGCGCAGCTCAGCGACAAGCAGCGCGAGGTGGTGGAACGCCGCTTCGGACTGCACGGCTACTCGGTCTCTACCCTGGAAGAGGTCGGCGCCGAGATCGGCGTCACGCGCGAGCGTGTGCGACAGATCCAGATGGATGCACTGAAGAAACTCAAGAAGATACTGGAGCAGGAAGGGATCTCGTTCGAGTCGCTGCTGAAATAATCGTCTCGCACCAGGTTGCGACGGCGCAAGGAAAAAACCAGAAGTTAAAGTGTTCTCCGACTCATGAACCGGCGCACCTTTCGATGGAAATAATTACCCGCGCCGCGATGCACAGAGCTCATGAAAGTACAGATGTGCAAGGTGTTTGCGGACCTGTCTGCTGCGCCTGGCAGTAGTTATTTCTTTCTGTAGTGCAGTAAAATGCAGGATTTCAGGAAATGAGAGCCACAATTCACTCATCGCAATAAAGAGGCCTGCCGGGCGGAAGATGTTGTCATGCCTGCTACCCCGGGGAATAAATGACAGGTAATAGGGGGTGATATGAACGAAGAGGCCGCTGGTGATGTTGACTGGAGTTTCTGGGCAATCGGCGCTGTCGCGCTGGTCTGGAATGTAATGGGTGTCATGAATTATATCGTGCAGATGAATCCGGACGCGCTCGCTTCGTTTCCCGAGTCGCATCGCGCGATCATCGAAGGCCGGCCCGCATGGGCCACGGGAGGTTTTGCGGTAGCCGTTTTCGGCGGCGCGCTTGGCTGCCTTCTGCTTCTGCTCAGGAAGTCGATAGCGTATTATTTGTTTATCGCGTCGCTGCTTGGCGTGATCGTGACAATGATCCATACCCTTGGCGTTGCCCGTACGGCCATCGACTTCAGTCCCCTCGAGATCTTTATGATGATCCTGATGCCGCTGCTGGTGGCGGCGTTTTTGATCTGGTATTCGAGGCTGGCCAGGAGTAGGGGCTGGATCAGCTAGGAAGATCGGCTGCCTGACATAATGGGGCCGGTACATTATCGGATCTATCCAGGCTGGAATGACCCGGCTATAGATGTATCCGACCCTCTTTTTTGGAATATTTATACGCCTGAGAGTTTGGAGGACGTTAGTGGATATCAGCTTGACACCCCATGAGGCCAGGGTTGTCGGTTGCCTGCTTGAAAAACAGCGCACCACCCCGGAACATTACCCGCTATCGCTCAATTCACTCACCAGTGCCTGCAACCAGAAGACCAATCGCGACCCGGTGCTGGAGCTCGACGAGGCGACGGTGCAGGACACCATCGACACCCTGATGAAGAAACACTATGTCAGCGAAAAGAGCGGTTTCGGCAGTCGCGTCCCCAAGTATCAGCACCGGTTCTGCAATACCGAGTTCGGTACGCTGAAGTTTTCCGAGCAGGAACTTGGCGTAGTGTGTGTGCTGTTGCTGCGCGGGCCACAGACACCGGGCGAACTGCGCACCCGCACCGAACGGTTGTGTAAATTCCAGGACGTTCACGAGGTCGAGTCCGTGCTCGATCGGCTCATGCGGCGTGACGATGGCCCCTTCGTAGCACAGCTTCCCCGCGAATCGGGCAAGCGTGAGGCGCGTTATGCCCAGCTGTTCAGTGACACACCGGAGATAGATGTGGGCAGGATGGCGGTGGAAACGGTATCAGCCGGGACCGGCAGGGAATCTGATCGCATCGGGCACCTCGAGCAGCAGCTTGACCGGCTGCGTGAGGAGGTGGCGACCCTCAGGGCGCGGCTCGACCGGCTGTCGCCCGAACAGGATGCCTGAGAAAACAACGTTACGCAGCTTTATACTTTATATACGGTAGCCTGTACGGGGGCGTGC
>DATKZN010000131.1:0-5462 GCA_035527955.1 Gammaproteobacteria bacterium | reverse complement strand
CTCGGTACCCTTCGGATCCAGCGCCGAACAGGGTTCATCCATCAACAGCACGGCAGGCTTGACCGGCAGCAGGCGTGCAATACACAGCTTCTGCTGTTGCTCGAGTGACAGCCCGATAGCCCTGTCGTCAAGCCTGTCCTTGACCTGGTCCCAGAGCAATACTTCGCGCAGCGCCGATTCAACAATATGATCCCGGTCGCTGCGCGATCCCTTGTCCTGGCCGGAATGAAGGGTGTGACCAAACAGCACATTCTCCCGGATCGAGATGGGCAGCGGATTGGGGCGCTGGAATACCATACCGACCTGCTTGCGCACCTGTATCAGTTCGACGTCAGGCGCATAGACATTCTGGCCCAGCACATCGATGGCGCCCTCGATGCGGGCATAGCCGAGACGCTCGTTGATGCGGTTAACGCTGCGCAGGAAGGTCGACTACCCGCAGCCCGACGGCCCGATCAGGGACGTGATCCGGCCACTCCGGATGGCGAGGTCCACGTCGAACAGGGCCTGGAAAGTCCCGTACCAGAGATTGAGCTTGCGTGTCTGTATGGCGTACTGCCCCGCTGCATCATTCATCAGCCGAACCTGCCTTCCAGGTAGTCGCGGGTACGCTGGTCCCGGACCTGTCCGGCGAACAGGTCCTCCGTGACACCGATCTCCACGCACTCCCCGTCCAGGAAAAACGCGGTCCGGTCGGCCAGCCGGCGCGCCTGCTGCACCAGGTTGGTGACCAGTATGATGGTCATCTCATGTTTCAGCTCCTTGAGCACGTCCTCGATGCGCATGGTCGTCACCGGATCGACTGCGATCGAGAATTCATCCAGCATCAGCAGTTCAGGTTCCTGCGACAGTGCCCGCGCGATGGTCAGCCGCTGCTGCTGCCCGCCTGACAGCAGACTGCCGAGCGAATCGAGCCGGTCCTTGACCTCGTCCCACAATGCGGCGCGCTGCAGGCAGCGTTCGACAATGACATCGAGGTCGGCCTTGTTGCTATTGCCTGCCAGGCGCGGTGCCAGGGCAACGTTCTCGTAGACTGTCAGGGGCAGCCCCACCGGCAAGGGAAACACCACCCCGATACGCGAGCGCAGGGCATAGATATTCCTGAGGTGATTGATCGAGACCCCGCTGAAGCGAACCGTCCCGTCTACATGCATGGCGCCATCAAACAGGTCCATGCGATTGATCGACTTCAGAAACGAGGTCTTGCCTGCATTTGCCGGACCGATAATGCCGAAGATTTCGTTCTTCTGGACCTCGAGGCTGATATCGCGCAGCGCTACATGATTACCGTAGCGGATAGTCAGGTTCGAGACCTCGAGCGTCGGGCTTGCGGCGGGTTCCCCTGCCATCCGTTCGCCCCCCCCTGCGACCGGCGCCGTGTTCATGCGGGCTTCTACCATTTCTTGCGTCCACGCAGGTACATGCGAAAGCCTATGGAAAGACTGTTCATCAGCAGCACCATGGAAATCAGCACCAGCGCCACGCCATAGGGCAGGTCTTCAGGCACGCCCGGCACCTGGGTCGCGACCACAAACAGATGCAGCGACAGCGCCATGGTCTGGTCAAAGATGCCCTGCGGCAGGAACGGGGTGAAAAATACGGCACCGGTAAACATGATCGGCGCCGTCTCGCCCGCGGTGCGCGACACCTCGAGGATGATGCCGGTGAGTATGCCGCTGACGGCGTTCGGCAGCACGATACGCCGGATGGTTTGCCAGCGGGTCGCGCCCATGTTCCAGCAGGCCTCGCGAAAGGCCATCGGTACCGAACGCAGTGATTCACGGGTCGCCACGATGACGACCGGCAGGGTCATGATCGCCAGCGTCAGGCTGGCGGCCAGGATACTGGTGCCGAAACCGAAAAATATAACGAAGGCGCCGACGCCAAACAGGGCATGCACGATGGAGGGTACGCCCGCCAGGTTGATGATGGCGAGGTTGATGATCCGGGTAAACCAGTTGTCGGTCGCATATTCGTTCAGGTAGATGGCGGCTGCGACGCCGATCGGTACGGACACGATCAGTGCCACCGACACCAGCCAGACCGTGCCCAGCAGCGCTGGAAAGATCCCACCTGCGGTCATGCCATCGGTCGGCGCGGTGAACAGGAAATCGATGGAGATAACCGAACCACCCTTGTAGACAAGGGTGGCCAGGATGATCAGTACCGGCAGAATCAGCAGGCCGGTCATGAGCAGGAACAATATGCGGAAGAGTTTTTCTACCCGTTTGTTACGGACGTTGAGTTCTGTCTCGGTGAACATGACGACTATCCCTTGCGTATGCCACGCACGACCAGGTCAGCCGTGAGGTTGATAACGAAGGTAATGACGAAAAGCAGGATACCGATCGTGAACAACACCTGGTAATGCTCGGAACCGACCGCTGTCTCGCCGAGCTCGGCGGCAATGGTCGCCGTCAGCGCACGCACCGAATCAAACACACTGGTCGGGATATTGACCGAGTGACCGGTTGTCATCAGCACCGCCATGGTTTCGCCGAACCCCCGGCCGATGCCCAGCAGGATCGCGCCGAGCAGACCGTTCTTTGCCGCCGGCAGCACAACCTTGAAAATGACCTGCCAGCGGGTCGCACCCATCGCCTCCGCCGCTTCGCGGTAGCGGTCGGGCACCGCCTTGAGCGCATCCTCGGCAATCGAGGTCATGATCGGCGCCACCATGAGCCCGAGAATGAGACCGGCATTGAGCACGGTCAAACCGACCGGCACATCAAACGTCTTGATGATCAACGGGTTCATAATGGTGAGCCCGATGAAGCCCCACACCACCGACGGGATCGCGGCCAGCAGTTCGACCAGTATCTTCAGAAATTCCCGGGTCTTGCCGGATGCGAATTCACCGATGAAGATGGCCGCGCCGAGCGAAAACGGAATGGCCACCAGCAGCGCCAGCCCCGTAACACTGGCGGTTCCGGCCACCAGCGCCAGGATGCCGTATTCGGGCGCGTCCTCGTCGCTGGGCTCCCAGTACTGGGACAGGAAAAATTCCCGGGGATCCATGGTATCCAGTATGAAACCGATGCCTTCCTTGGTGACGAAGGCAAAGATACCGATGATGAAGATGATGGCGGAAATGCCGCTGATGAAGACCACTATCTGGACAAACTTGTCGATATACCAGTCGAGGTTCCGACGATCAAAGCTGGCTGTCGCGCGTGTCTCCATCACGTGCAGCCCCCTCTCAGGGCGCCTCCGGCCCGCGCAGGATTTCAATCAGGTTGCGTATACGGGTAGCGATATCCCGGTACAGCGCCTCCCACGGCTCCGGCTGCTGCTCGAAACTGCCGGTTGGCACAGGCCTGGTCTTCCATTCCAGTGCCGTGGTGTGGAACGGAAGCTGGTGTATAAAGCTCTTGACCGGTCCCTCCAGGCTCACGATGACATGCTTGTCGACCAGTTCCGCGTGAGTCAGATCCAGCGGTGCGGGTCTTGCGTCGCTCAGGTCAAAACCACGGCTTTCGAGGAACCGCAACATGTTCGGATCGAGCGCAGCAGCGGGGTTTCTGCCACAACTGCTGTAGCTGCCGCTTTCCGGGAAGGTCTTGCGCGCGACGAGTTCGGCCATCTTGGCCAGGCAACTGTTGTCCTCGTCGACAAACAGGATGTGATAGACCTTGGGGACCTTGCCCTCGCCGGTAACGGCGAATACGATTTCCTCACACAGGTTCTTTGCCTGGTCAGCCACACGTTTCAGGTGCGTCAGCACCACGAACACCACCAGCAATTCCTTGACCTTCTCCCGGTCCGGGTTCGCGGTCAGCTCCGAGTACACGGACTCCAGGTCGTACTCCATTTCCTTTTCCAGCACCATCGTTGTCCTGGCCTGTTCCGCGTTCAGCGTATTGAAGGCCTTGATGGACTGCTCGAGCATCACCGTCGCCTCGGTCGCGATGCGTTCCAGTTCGCGCCCCATCAAGCCGCCCGGCGGCGCGGACAGCTGTCCGGATGCGCGTGCAATCGTGACCGCGTAGTCGCCGATGCGCTCCAGTGCGATATTGGCGCGGATCGCCGAAGACAGCAGCCGCAGGTGAGCGCCGCTCGGCAGGTGCACGGCGATAAAGGCATGACAGAGACGGTCGATTTCGCGCATGGCGCGGTTGATCGGGTGATCGCCAAGAATGGTCGCGGCAGCCAGTTCGCTGTCGCCGCTCTGGAAGGCATGAATGGCGTTCGCGACAGCCGTCTCGACACTGCCGGCCATGTCCGCGATGCGGTCGCGGATCCGCTTCAGGTCATGCTCAAGCCGCTCCTCGTAATGCCTCATAGCTAATGACTCCGCCGCGTTGCGCGTTCAGGATGCAAACAGTCACCGCGAGAATACACTGTTACCGTGCAGGCAGAAAGTGTCCGGATAGCTGACGAGTGACACACTCAGCCGCCGTTTACTGGCAAGTGATCTTCTTTGCCGGGGCGTAGCCCTTGTCGCTGATGATGCACTGGCCCTCGTCACTGAGTATCCAGTCAAGGTAGGTCTTGATTTCGCCGGCCGGCTCACCACTGGTGTACATGAACAGCGGCCGGGCAATGGGATAGGTGTTATCACTGGCTGTTTCCACACTCGGATTGACACAGGTGCCGTCCTCACCGCTTTCGATGCAGACCATCTTCAGGTGCTCGGTGGCGTACGCCAGCCCGCTATAGCCGATCGCGCAGGGCGTTTTCTCGACCAGGTCGACCACGTCCTTGGAACCATGCATGTCCAGGGTACCCTGGCGGAATTTACCCTTGTCACCCAGCACGGCCTCCTTGAAATAGGCATAGGTGCCGGAATTGTTTTGCCGGCTGACCACGACAATCTGCTGGTCCTTGCAGCCCGGCACAGTGACGCCGATATCCGTCCACTTCGTCGTCTTGCCACCGCGGCCGAAGATCCCTTTCAGCTGCGCGATGGACAGTTTGGTGATCGGGTTGGCACTGTTGATAAAGACGGCCAGTGCGTCGTAACCCACGATAAATTCCACCGGCTTGTGGCCATGCTCCTCGGCCAGTTTCATCTCCTTGTCTTTCATCTTGCGGCTGGCATTGGCAATATCGACCGTGCCGTTGATGAGGGCGGCGATGCCCGTTCCGGAACCGCCGCCGGATACCGCAATCGCCACGTCGGGATCAACCTTCTGGTAGGCTTCCGCCCAGGCCTGGGCGACATTGACCAGCGTATCCGAGCCCTTGTTCTGGATTTCGGTGCGTGCCTGTGCGGCCGTTGCAACCAGCAAGGTACCGGCCAGCAGTGCGATGAAATATGACTTGAGAAGCATGAATTTCTCCGGGTGGTTTAATGAAATCCGTCCGGCAGTGATAGCTCCACCGGGACCGACGCTTAGTTTATTCAGTAAAATACATATGGTTGCATAATTATTCGGCTGTAAACTACAGCACCTGACAGCACAGTGGATATGATATACGTCAACTGAACGAGAATCATTTCCGGTGATGATGGAAATCCA
>DATKZN010000130.1:0-7445 GCA_035527955.1 Gammaproteobacteria bacterium | reverse complement strand
ACTGGTCCGAGATGAATGCCTGCGGCTGGCGTGCATCCTGTACCACTGCCTGCCAGGCTGGCCACAGGTCCTGCGGGAACGAGTAGTTGAAATGCGTCCCGGCTATTACCTGCATGACCTTGCCGTAGCGGTAACCCAGGCCGCGCCGGTAGACCGTCTTCATCATGCCGATGTTGGAATGCCCGTACTGTGCGATGGGGATACCGGTCTCGCCCTGCACGACGCAGGGCATGCTGCCCGACCAGAGCAGTTCGTCGTCGAGCCGCTGATAGACAAACTGCTGCAGGTGCGCAAGAAAGTCGAGTGCCGGCTCCGGTCCGACGAACGGCGGTGTGATCAACTCCAGTAGTGCCTCGGAATAATCCGTGGTTATCCAGGGGTGCATGAGCGCTGCGCCCAGACTGACCGGGTGCGGGGTCTGGGCGATGATGCCGTCGGAGCCCATGCGCAGGCTCTCTTTCTCGATGCCCATCAGGCCGCCGCGGAATCCGTCGGGCCGCAACTCCAGCAAACGGGCCAATCTGGCTGTCGGGATTGAAATCAAGGTCTTATGTCTCCGTGGCCAGTTGCCGGCCGCTGTGATGGCGCATCATTGTAGTTTGATTTCCCCGGCCTGTGATGTATATATACAATATAAACAAGCAAATACTGGACAAGGGGCTGGTCTGGCAGCATAGTCTGGACAGCGCTTAAGGCATCGGACTGGATTCAATATAACTAGTCGCCGGACGCGGTGGTTACGCCTGATCACCGCTATCACGCGCGCATGTGGGATCGACATTATGACAAAAAAAAACAGAACCCTGAAACTCGAGGAGCTCAAGATCACGTGCCAGGATTGTTCGCTGTCTGACCTGTGTCTGCCGCATGGTATGGATAATGACGAGCTGGTGAAACTGGAGTCGATCGTGGTGCACCACCAGCCCGTCCAGCCCGGCCAGCACCTGTTCCGTTCCGGTGACACGAGTCACTCCCTGTTTGCCGTACGTTCCGGCGCGCTGAAATCCTACTGCATTACCGAAGATGGCGAGGAGCAGGTGCTTGGGTTCACCTTGCCGGGCGAGTTGACCGGGATGGACGGGCTGGGCGGCGGGTCCTATGCCAGCGCCGCGGTCGCGCTGGAAACCTCCAGCATCTGCGAGATGCCGTTCAACAAGCTGGAAGGTCTGTGCAACGAGCTGCCGGGCCTGCACCGGCAGCTGATGGGCGTGATGGGCAGGGTAATTACCGAGGATCAGCGCATGCTGATGCTGCTCGGGAAGCGCACCGCCGAGGAAAGACTGGCTTCTTTCCTGATCAGCCTGTCCATACGCTACCATCAGCGAGGGCTCTCGGCTACCGAGTTCAACCTGCCGATGTCGCGGCAGGATATCGGTAATTACCTGGGCCTGGCCATCGAAACCGTCAGCCGCCTTTTCGCGCATTTCCAGGAAAAGGAGATGGTACGGGTGAATCGCCGGCGGGTGGTCATTACTGACCTTGGCCGGATCAAGTCCATGGTCGAGCCCTGCGTGCAACACAACATGGCCATGATGCTATAGGCCGTATTTTTGTCAGTCCCTTCCGAACGCGCTGCATGGCAGACGCACAGGCGGGTTATCCCTTCAGGTCTCCCTTTTCCGATTCCCGGTACGACGTTGTGTCGATTGCACGGATCAGATCACCTTGGAAAAGCGGGTTTTGCTGCCGCCATTATGCAGGTAGCGGTCGAACACCATGCATATATTGCGCACCAGCAGCCTGCCTGCTGGCAGCACCTCCAGGCTGTCGGTGTCGATGGACAGCAGGCCGTCATTCTGCAAGCGTTCCAGTTCCACGTATTCATGTCTGAAGTAATTGCGAAAGTCGAAGCGCCACCTGGATTCAAGCGCAGCGATATCCAGCCGGAAATCGCATATCAGCCGCAAGATGATTTCGCGTCTTAACAGGTCGTCCGGTTCCAGCTCGATGCCACGCTCCAGCGGAAGCCGGCCGGCATCCAGCAATTGGTTGTACCTGTCCAGGTTGCGTGCGTTCTGGCTGTAGTTATCGCAAACACGTCCGATGGCGCACACGCCCATCCCGATCATGTCGCAATCGACCCGTGTGGAATAACCCTGGAAATTGCGATGCAATGTGCCGTTCTGCTGGGCAAGCGCCAGTTCGTCATCGGGTTTGGCGAAGTGGTCCATGCCGATGTGGATGTAGCCGGCGTCTGTCAGCATACTGATGGTGTGCTGCAGGAGGTCCAGTTTGACGTCGGCCGGCGGAAGCCCGGCCTCGCTCGTGTGGCGCTGCGGCTTGAAGCGTTCGGGCAGGTGTGCGTAATTGTAGACGGCAATCCTGTCCGGCTGCAGCGCGATGGTCTGTTGCAGCGTGCGCGTGAAAGTGTCGACCGTCTGCAGCGGCAGACCGTACATCAGGTCCAGGTTGATGGACTTGAAGCCCAGGCTGCGTGCATGTTCCATGATGTTGCGGGTCAGTTCCGCACTCTGGATGCGGTTGACTGCCTTCCGGATATCGGGATCGAAGTCCTGTATGCCCAGGCTGATGCGATTGAAGCCGATGTCGCGCAGTACCGACAGCTTGTCGTGGTCCACCGAGCACGGGTCAGCCTCGACGGAGTATTCGCCACCGTCACCACTGCGCAGCGTAAAGTGCTTGCGCGTTATGCGCATCAGCTCGCGGCACTGCCCGGCATCCAGATATGTCGGCGTGCCGCCACCCCAGTGCAGCTGTTCGACAATGCGATCGCGATCAAACAGTGCGGCCTGCAGGGCAATCTCCCGGTGCAGGCGCTGCAGGTAGTCGGCGGCGCGGATGTGGTCCCTGGTCACCACCTTGTTGCACGCGCAATAGAAACAAGCCGAGTCACAGGACGGGATATGGAAATACAGTGACAACGGGCGCGGAATCGGGTCCTCGTTGCTGCTGCGTGCCCAGTGCCTGTAGTCGTCCTCGGTAATGTCCGAATGGAACCGGGCCACGGTCGGGTACGAGGCATAGCGCGGTCCGCTCTGGTCATAACGCATAATCAGCGCGGGATCGAAAAGTATCTGCTGGCTCATCAAGATGCGGTACAGTCTGTATCCTTGATACTGAAAGCAGATTCTCCACTTTTCATGCTTGATCTATCCTTGATGTGTATCAACTGGAAAACAAGTTCTGTAGCGGTTCTCGCAGGAATCGTCGCGCGGCGGCGTCGGCACGGCTACCATCCGGGTGCTGTGGTTGTCCGGTGCGACAGGTGTCAATAAATTTCGTACAGGTTTCGCCGGGCGAATGGCGCGAATGCGTTGCATGCACTTGTTGCAAGCGGACAACGATGTAATTTTCTGTCCGGCTAATTGATCTCCGTCAAACAGACCGGAAAAAATCGTCATTACTGCCTGCAGGCCTTCGCGCCGGAAAAGGGTGGTGAACTGATGCGCCGGCTGCGCAGGTCGGCAAGCCGGAACCGGGCCGGTCAATCAGGCCGCTTCATCGCCGCCGTCATCGCGCGGAAACAGCTCACGCAGGAATTCGCCGAAGCCTCGGCAGGCATCGGTGCCGGTGAATACGCCGGCGAGGTTGCCCTTGCGTGTGACCAGCACCGAGCCAATGTGCCGTTCTGCCATGGTGAGCAGGACATTGTCGAGTGGTTCGTTGATATCGACGACGTAGGCGTCATGGATGTACATGTCGCGCACACCCGGGTTGTAGCCGGTATCACCGGGTTGTTTGCCCGCGCGCGAAGACTTGATGTCGCGGTCAGAGATCACGCCTACCAGCTTGTGGCTGTCTGTGACCGGCAGATGGCGCACAGCATGTTCCTGCATCAGTGCGAGCGCGCTGTCGGCGTCCTCAGCCAGGTCGATGGAGTAGGGGAACGGTGTCATCAAGAGTTTCAGTTGCGGTACGTGTTTCATTAATGGGTCCCTGTCATGGTGAGCTCGTTTTTCCGGAGGCCGTATGCGCGTACCTCAGCAGATCCTGGGCAGCGGGTCGTCCTCCAGTTCCTCGAGGATGCGCTCACCGCCGATCGCGGTCTTCATGAGCACGCGGCGGTGTGCGGCCTGCAGGCTGCCGATGATGGCGGCAGCGCGGCCCTGCGGCAGGGCGCGCCAGCACTGCAGCACAGGGTCGGCATCCTCCGGGCTGACCACTGCGACCACGCGCCCTTCGCAGGCCAGGTAGAGCGGATCGTAGCCAAGCATCTCGCAGACCGACTGCACGGGGTCTCGCACCGGGATGTCCGGCTGGTTAAGTGTCACGCCCAGCCCGGTGGCGCGCTGCAATTCGTGACACACGGTGGCCAGGCCGCCACGTGTCGGGTCGCGCATGAAGCGCAGGCCGTCAAACCCGAGCGCGGCCTGCGTGAGCGGCAGGACGCTGGCTGCGTCGGAAAGAAGCTCGCCATGCAGGCCGAAGGCCTCGCGCGCCAGCATGACCGCGATGCCGTGGTCGCCGACCGGGCCGCTGACCAGCAGCACATCGCCGTCCCGGATCCGGTCGAGGCCGAGACGGTGTGGATGACGGATGCCGATGCCGGTGGTGGCGAGATAGAGTCCGCCACCTTCACCGCGCCGCAGCACCTTGGTGTCGCCGGCGACCACCGCAACGCCGATGTCCCGCGCGGCCTGCCCCAGGCTCGCGATGATGCGTTCCAGGGTGGCGATTTCCAGGCCTTCCTCGATGAAGGCATTGAGGCTGAGATAGCGCGGCGTGGCGCCGGCGACCGCAAGGTCGTTGGTGGTGCCATGTACGGCGAGGGTGCCGATGTTGCCGCCGGGAAATTCCAGCGGCTGCACAGTGAAGCCGTCGGTGGTGAACATTACCTCGCTGCCGTCCAGCGCCAGCGGCACGGCGTCGGCCTGCACGTCGAGGCCGGGATTGGACAGGTGGCGGGCGAAGATCTCCTCGATCAGTTCGCGCATGAAGCGGCCACCGTTGCCGTGCGCCAGTGAAATATGTGTGTCCTGCACGTCTGTCTCCAGTTGCACCGGCGGCCGCGGCGCGGCTGCAAGGCGGGCCGCGCCCGGGTGTTTTTTATCCTGTCTGCGCTGCAGCAAAGCCGAATTCGATCACCTGTCCGTAACACAGCCCGGCATCGTTGAGCGGGATGAGCACGGGAACGTCGGCGCTGAAACCGTCCGCCTGCAACTGCCTGCACACCAGCTCGGTCAACTTCCGGTTCTGGAATACACCGCCTGACAGGCCGACCCGGGTCACGCCGTGCAGCTCGCGTGCCTGTCGAGCCTGCTGCATGATAGCAGCGCCCAGGCTGGCATGAAAAATACCGGACCGGGCGGCGACCGTGCGCGCGCTATCGAGCAGCAGTGGCAGCAGCGGCGCCCAGTCGGTAATCCATACGCCCTGCGCATCGCGTGCCAGCGGCAGTTCCAGCGCCTGTGCATCGTCCTCGCAGGCGGCTTCCAGCAGCATGGGTCCCTGGCCCTCGAAGCTGGCGTCCCGGCACAGGCCGGTGAGGGCGGCCGCCGCATCGAACAGGCGACCCGCCGCAGTGGTCTGCGGCGTGTTCATGCGTCGCGTCCAGGCGGCATGCAGCAGCGCGGCCTCGTCCGGCAGGCCCGGCCAGTGCAGGCCGGACTCCCAGCACAGCGCTGCCGCGCTGCGCCAGGGTTCGCGCCCGGCGCGCTCGCCGCCTGGCAGGTGAAAGGGCCGCAGGCTGGCGAAGCGCTGCCAGCGGCCGGGGCCGCCGAGCAGCGCCTCGCCACCCCAGAGCGTGCCGTCCGGACCCAGGCCGACACCGTCCCAGGTAAATACCAGCACGGGACTGTCGCCCGTTGCGGCCGGACAGGCGACGGCGGCATGGGCGTGATGGTGAAAGATCCGCTGTACCGGCAGTGCCTGGCGCTGTGCCCAGCGTGTCGTCGCATAACCGGGATGCGCATCGCAGAGGATGACCTCCGCCCGGACCTGGTACAGCGCCTGCAGATCGGCGACGACCTGCTCGAACACATCGAGGCTGCGGGCGCTGCCCATGTCGCCGATGTGCGGGGAGATGACGATGCGGTCGTCCCATGCCAGTGCGACCGTGTTCTTCATGTGGCCGCCCGCGGCCAGCAGCGGACGCTCGAGCCGGAACGGCAGTTGCTGTTCCAGCGGTGTGCAGCCGCGTCCCGGCCGCAGCAGGCGTGGCCGGTCCTGGATGACGCGGTACACCGGGTCGTCGGCGGGTCGTGCGATCGGCCGGTTGTGATGCAGGAAGGCGTCGGCGACATGGCCGAGGCGCTGCTGCACCACGGCATTCTCCGTCAGTACCGGTTCGCCGCTGATGTTGGCCGAGGTCGCGACCAGCGCCGCGCCGAAGTCATTCAGCAGCAGGTGGTGCAGCGGGCTGTACGGCAGCATTGCGCCGATATCGGTCAGGCCCGGCGCGATGCGGTCGGAGAGTGTGTTGCCGGACCGCTTGCTTACGATGACGACGGGGCGCTGTGCCGACAGCAGCAGGTCGGCCTCTGTATCGGTCAGGCGGGCCGCGGTGCTCACGTATGCGAGCGGCCGGTCGGGCGGGGCCGGAAACATCACCGCCAGCGGTTTGTGCGGGCGCGGCTTGGTGTCGCGCAGGCGCTGGACGGCAGCGTCGTTGCCGGCGTCGCAGACCAGGTGATAACCGCCGATGCCCTTCACCGCCAGCACCTGTCCCGCGCGCAGCGCGCCGGTCGCGGCCGCCAGCGCCTGCGCATTGTCCTGTACGGCAGGCCGGGCGCCGCACACGAATTCCAGTGTCGGTCCGCATTGTGGACAGGCAACCGGCTCGGCGTGATAGCGCCGGTTCGCGGGGGTGCGGTACTCGGCCGCGCAACGCGTGCACAGCGCGAAGCCGGCCATGGTCGTGGCCGGCCGGTCGTAGGGCATACCGCAGATCAGGGTGTAGCGCGGGCCGCACTGGGTGCAGTTGATGAACGGGTAACGATAGCGCCGGTCGGCCGGGTCGAGCAGTTCTGTCAGGCAGTCGTTGCAGGTATACAGGTCGGGCGGAATGCAGATCGGGCTGCTGCCGCCAGCCGTACTCGCCTGGATACTGAATGCCTCGACGGCGAGTGGCGTGGCCGGCACACAGCTTGCGAGTTCCGGCTGCGCTAGCGGTGGCGCATCCTGGAACAGCCGGCGCATGAAGGTTTGCAGCGCGTCGCGCTCTCCCTGTACGTGTATCTCGACCTGGCCGGTGCGGTTGCGCACCCAGCCGGTGAGACCCAGGCCCAGGGCCAGCCGGTACACGAAGGGGCGAAACCCGACGCCCTGCACGCGTCCACCCAGCGCCAGGTGCAGTGCCGTGGCGCCGGTTTCCTGCAGGTGTGGTGCCTGGTGATTCATGAATAGTTGTCATGCGGGGTGTCATGCACCCCGGGGCTACGTTACCGGATTCGCGTCTTCTTCCGGCCGTGCCGGTTCGCGCATGCCGCCGGACCACCAGATGCGGCAGGCGCCTTCATCCGAGACCATGCACGGACCGATCGGGT
>DATKZN010000129.1:0-25261 GCA_035527955.1 Gammaproteobacteria bacterium | reverse complement strand
TTGTGGTCGGTGATCAGCACGCCGATGTCGCGGCTGCACAGGTGCTCGATGATGTGCTGGATATCGATGACCGAGATCGGGTCGACGCCGGCGAATGGCTCGTCCAGCAGAATGAAGCGCGGGTTGGCGGCGAGGGCGCGCGCGATCTCGACGCGGCGCCGTTCTCCGCCCGACAGGCTGATGCCCGGTTGTTCGGCGAGATGACCGATATGCAGTTCGTGGAGCAGCGATTCCAGGTGCTCGTCTCGCTCGTGGGCATCGAGATCCTTGCGGATCTCGAGTATCGCCATGATGTTTTCCGCGACCGAGAGCTTTCTGAACACGGAGGCTTCCTGTGGCAGGTAGCCGAGCCCGTGTCGCGCGCGTACGTGCATGGGCTGTCCGGTCAGGTCCACGCCGTCCAGCTCGATACGTCCCTCGCTGCACGGGATGATGCCGACGACCATGTAGAAGCAGGTGGTCTTGCCGGCGCCATTCGGTCCCAGCAGGCCTACGACCTGACCGCTGTCGACGGTGATGGACACGTCATCGACGACACGCCGGGACTGGTAGGTCTTGCCCAGGTTGAAGGTGTTCAGCTGGCTCATGGCGGTGAGACTACCGGGTTGCCGGGTGGCGTGACTTGTGGCGCAGCGTCCGGCACGGCGTCATTCGCGGTGTCCGGCGCGATATCCGGGACGGCGTCCGGCTGCAGCGTGATGCGCACACGGCTGCCCTTGCTGCCGCCGCCGGCATTCACCGTGTTGTTCCTGAGATTGAAGATGATCCGATTGCTGCTGAACTCTTCCTTACCCGACTGGCGGATCATTGCATGGCCCTGCAGGATCAGGCGCTGATCGCCGGTGTGATACTCGATGTGATCGGCCTCGGCCTGCTGGTCGGTATCGGCCCCGTCCGGTCGTTGCGAGAAGCGGGCAGGCTTGCCGTCGATGATGATGGTGTCGACCTGGCTGTCACGGAGCTGCACACTCATCCGGCTGCCGCGTAGTGTCAGCGTCCCCTGTTGCATGAAGACATTGCCTTCGTACACGCTCAGGCCCGTCTTCTCGTCCAGCGTGGCGCGGTCTGCCTCTATCTGGATCGGCTGGCTGCGGTCGCTGGTGAGCCCCCAGGCAAGGCAGGGCGCCAGTAACAGCAGCCAGCCGGCCGGGCACAGCAGTCGGGTCAGTCGGCTAGCGCTTGCCATCGATATTGCCCCGTACCTGCGAACGCAACTCCAGCCGGTTTTCGCTGAAGTCCGCCGACAATCCCTGTGACTCGAAATGGTAGCCCGGCCCGATCACCTCTGCAGCGTGTTCCGTCAGCGCCATGCGGGCGTCCGCCAGGACCGTCACATCGGTGGTCGTGATCTTCAGTGGTTTCTGTGAGTCTGATGCAAGTCTCTGAATAATAACCTCGCCGGTCAGGGAAATCGGGTCGCCGGCGCGGCCGGTCCGGCCCTGTTCCGCAGTCAGTTGCCAGCGCGCGCCATCGGGCCGTGTCATATCGAGTTGTGGCTGGCGCAGCGCCAGCTGGTCGTTGTCCGGATACCAGGCGATGTGTGCGGCGCGCAGCCGGTAGACGGGAAGGCCGTCCACATCCATGACCCGGATGCTGACGTCGTCCGCGTAGGCATCCGGACCGCGCTCGGTGAAGACCGTCAAATCGAAGGATGAGCCCTGCTGGCGGGAAAACCAGCTGGTTGCCACCACCAGCAGTGCTACCAGCAGCAGGATGGCCGTGCGGGCGTTACTCACAGGTAGCTGTCCAGTTCCCGCTTGAGTACGCCGCGCGCTTCCATCAGCATTTCGCATACATCGCGTGCAGCGCCGCGGCCACCACCGCGGGGTGTCTGCCAGTGACTGTGGCGCACCACCAGTGGATGCGCGTCCTGCACGGCGATGGCCAGTCCGACGCGGCGCATGACCGGCAGGTCGACCACGTCGTCGCCGACATAGGCCGTCTCCTGCGGAGTGATGCCGAGCTTGTCGATGAGTTCCTCGAAGGCCGGCAGCTTCTCCAGCTTGCCCTGGTAGACATGGGTGATGCCCAGGTTCGCCATGCGGTGCTCGACGACTTTCGAGGTGCGGCCGGTGATAATGCCGACGATAACGCCGTGCTTCTGCAGCATCTTGATGCCGTGACCGTCGCGCGAGTGGAAGGCCTTGTATTCCTGGCCATCGTCGCCAATGAACAGGCTGCCGTCGGTGAGCACGCCGTCGACGTCAAAGATCAGCAATCGGATGCGTGCGGCCTTGTCGAGTATGTCTTTCATGGTTGCGGAAGTTATACCACGCCGGCGCGCAGCAGGTCGTGCATGTTGAGCGCGCCGACGATCTTGTTATCGTCGTTGATCACGGGCAGGGCGTTGATCTTGGTGTCATCCATGATCTGCAGGGCTTCCGCGGCAAGCATGCCGGGATGCACCGTCTTGCAGTTGGCGGTCATCACCTCGCTGACGCGGGCGGTGTGCAGGTCGATGCGATGATCGATGGTACGACGCAGGTCGCCGTCGGTAAACACGCCGGCCAGCCTGCCATCGGCATCCACCACCGCGGTCATGCCCAGGCCCTTGCGGGTCATCTCCACCAGTGCATCGCTGAGCAGGGTGTCGGGCGACACGCGCGGGATGGCGTCGCCGGTGTGCATCAGGTCATCGATCAGCAGCAGCAGGCGCCGACCCAGCGCGCCGCCCGGGTGGGAGCGCGCGAAATCCTCCGCCGTGAAGCCGCGCGTCTCCAGCAGCGCAACGGCCAGGGCATCGCCCATGGCCAGTGCGGCCGTGGTGCTGGCGGTCGGCGCCAGCCCGAGCGGACAGGCCTCCTTTTCCACGCTGACGTTGATGTTGGCGGTGGCGGCCTGCGACAGGGTGGATTCCGGATTGCCGGTCATGGTGATCAGCGGCACCTTAAGACGCTTGATGATCGGCAGGATGGTGACGATTTCGGCGGTTTCCCCGGAATTGGACAGCGCCAGCAGCACGTCCGACGCCGTGATCATGCCGAGGTCGCCGTGGCTTGCTTCGCCCGGATGCACGAAAAAGGCGGGGGTGCCGGTGCTGGCCAGGGTCGCGGCGATCTTGCCGGCGATGTGGCCGGACTTGCCCATGCCGGTGACGACGACGCGTCCGCGGCAGTCCAGCATCAGGTGACAGGCATGCGCGAACGAGGGCTTGCGGATTTCAACGGCAAGCCGGTCGACGGCGCGCGCCTCGGTATCGATGACCGCCAGGGCGAGTTCCTGCAGTTTGCTGTCGTTCATATCGGAATGGTAGCGGGTTCGCGTCGTCAGGTCTCGGCAAAGTATAACAGGGTCTGGTAGGTGCCATAGGCGACCACCAGCAGGGCGCCCTCGAAGCGGTTCAGCCGCCCCGGGCCGCGAAAGCCATACGCCATGAAGAACATTGCGAGTGTCACGCCCACCATGACAGGGTAGTCGCGCGTCAGTACGATCGGGTCGAGCGGCTCCGGCCGGATCACTCCGGCCAGTCCGAGTACGGCGAGCAGGTTGAAGATATTGGAGCCGATGATGTTGCCGAGCGCGATGTCATGCTCGTTCCTGAGCGCGCTGGTGACGGTGGCGGCCAGCTCCGGCAGGCTGGTGCCGAGCGCGACAATGGTCAGCCCGATGACGAGATCGCTGACACCGAGCAGCGTTGCCAGCGATGCCGCGCCCCATACCAGCAGCTTCGAACTCGCCAGCAGCACCAGCAGACCGACGGCCAGCAGCATTGTTGCACGACCGATGCTGAGCCCGGTTGGTATTTCCTGTGCGTATTCCCGGCCCATCGGGTCGCGTGCGGCCTGGGGTTTCATGCCGACCCGTACGATCCAGTAGAGCACGGCGAGCATGCCGGTCAGCAACAGCGCACCGTCGAGGCGGCCCAACCTCTGGTCGATGAGCAGGGCGTAGGTGAAGCCCATGACCAGCAGCAGCATCGGCAGCTCGCGCCGGATGATGCTGGAATGCACGTACAATGGCCTGATCAGCGCACCGACACCGAGGATCAGGCTGGTATTGATGATATTCGAGCCGAGCGCGTTGCCCACCGCCAGCCCGGCGTTGCCCTGCCAGGCCGCGATCCCGGAGAAGACGATTTCCGGCGCCGAGGTGCCGATGCTGACCACGGTGAGCCCGATCACCAGTGGCGGGATGTCCAGGTGCCAGGCGATGGCGCTCGCACCCTCCACGAAGCGCGTCGCGCTCCAGGTCAGCAGTACGAAACCGGCGGCAATGGCCAGCAGTTCAGTCCACATAGGTGTCGGTCGGCGTGTCTTGTGGTCGCGTATATCCCGTTCGGGCAGGTCGTTCCGGATTCTGCTTGAGGGATTCCCGTGAGTGGTATGATAATGGGTGCTTCATCAGGCAAGTTCCGGAAATCTGTTCGTAATATCATACACATCGTTAACAGCCGTCGAAATTGCTGTTTGTAATGCAGCGGTCTGCCTGTACATAATGTCGACCTTTTGAACGAGTGTGGAAAAGGAATAATGCCGGAGCCTGTTGTCCAGATACGCGGCCTGCGCTTTGCCCGTGGCGAGCGGATGATATTCGATGGTGTGGACCTCGACATCCTGCCGGGTACCGTCACCGCCATCATGGGGCCGAGCGGCACCGGCAAGACCACCTTGCTGAAGTTGATCGGCGGGCAGCTGTTGCCGCTGTCCGGTTCCATTCACGTGCAGGGCCAGGAGGTGGCGACACTCAGTCGTCCGGAGCTGTACCGCCTGCGCAAGCGCATGGGCATGCTGTTCCAGAGCGGCGCACTGCTGACGGACATCAACGTGTTCGACAATATTGCCTATCCGATCCGCGAACACACGCGTCTGCCCGAAGCCCTGGTGCGCGATCTCGTGCTGATGAAGCTCGA
Source organism: Gammaproteobacteria bacterium (assembly GCA_035527955.1). Taxonomy (GTDB): domain Bacteria; phylum Pseudomonadota; class Gammaproteobacteria; order UBA9214; family UBA9214; genus UBA9214. Next base: position 20,412 of record DATKZN010000129.1, on the reverse strand, counting down.
GGCAGTGGGACTGCGCGGCGCGGCCGGGCTCATGCCCAGCGAACTGTCCGGCGGCATGGCGCGGCGTGTTGCCCTGGCTCGCGCGATCGCACTGGATCCCGCGATGGTGATGTTCGACGAGCCGTTTACCGGGCAGGATCCCATCTCCATGGGCATCCTGGTCAAGCTGATACGCGAGCTGAATACTGCGCTTGGCCTGACCAGCATCGTGGTGTCGCACGACGTGCGCGAGACCAGCGCGATCGCGGACTATGCCTACCTGCTTTCAGATGGCCGGGTAATGGACCACGGCAAGCCCGATGAGTTGTGGAAATCCACATCGGAGTGGACACACCAGTTCCTGCACGGCGAGCCGGACGGGCCGGTCGCGTTTCATTACCCCGCGCCGGGGTTCCGGGATGACCTGATCGGCAGGGGGCGCGGCTGATGCTGAACACCCTGCAGAGGCTGGGCCGCCGGGCGCTGCGCTTTTTCCAGCGTCTCGGACGCGGGCACCTGTTCCTGTTGCAGGTGCTGGTCAGTATGCCGGGCATGCTGTTGCGGCCAGGGCTGGTGGTGAAACAAATGTACTCGGTCGGTGTCCTGACGCTGGTCATAATCCTGGTGTCCGGACTATTCGTGGGTATGGTCATGGGACTGCAGGGCTATAATACGCTGGTCGATTTCGGTGCGGAGGAGTCTCTCGGGGTGCTGGTGGCCCTGTCGCTGGTGCGGGAACTGGGGCCGGTGGTCGCCGCGCTGCTGTTCGCCGGGCGAGCCGGATCGGCGCTGGCGGCCGAGATCGGCCTGATGAAGGCGACCGAGCAGCTGTCCGGTATGGAAATGATGGCGGTGGACCCGGTACAGCGCGTGATCGCCCCGCGCTTCCTGGCGGCATTCCTCTGCATGCCGCTGCTGGCGGCCATTTTCAGTGCCGTCGGCGTCTATGGCGGACATTTCGTCGGCGTCGGCCTGCTGGGCGTCGACGACGGGGCGTTCTGGTCGCAGATGCAGGCCAAGGTGGATTTATACGACGACATCATGAACGGTGTCATCAAGAGTATCGTGTTCGGCTTTATCGCCGGCTGGATCGCGTTGTTCGAGGGCTACGATGCCGTGCCTACAGCGGAGGGCGTCAGCGGCGCAACGACCCGCACGGTGGTGCACACGTCGCTGGTCGTGCTGGGGCTGGATTTCGTGCTGACCGCACTGATGTTTGGAGATTAGGGCCTGTTAACACGTGGTTGATCATTGCGTTGCTGCCTGAAATCAGGCCAGGCAAGGCGCGAGGAGAGAGGTTTAGTTATGCTAAATGAACGACGAGTAACGCCGCATGGCCTGATTTCAGGCGCAACCCGAAGGGACGGGGCCATTTTCCCGCCATCCTGCGTAAGTGCTCGCTTGAGTAGTGCAACTACACTGCACTCGCACTGCCTTGGCTGGCGAAAAAATGGCCACCGTCGCAACGACCAACCACGTGTTAACAGGCCCTGAAAAGTGAATAGCAGAACAATTGAGATCGTTGTCGGGTTATTTGTTGCCGGTGGCATGGCGGCCCTGTTCATGCTGGCAATGCAGGTCAGCAATCTCAGCACGCTGGGCAACAACGAAGGCTACGTGGTCAAGGCAAGTTTTCAGAATATCGGCGGCCTGAAGGTGCGCGCGCCAGTGACGGTGTCCGGCGTGCGCGTCGGCCGGGTGGATGCCATCAACTACGATTTCAAGACCTTCGAGGCCGTTGTATCCATGAAGATCGACTCGCAGTACGAGGGTTTCCCTGAAGATACCTCGGCCAGCATCTTCACCGCCGGCCTGCTCGGCGAGCAGTATGTCTCCCTGGAACCGGGCGGGTCGATGACCAACCTGGTGGATGGCAGCCAGATCCAGCTGACCCAGTCGGCGCTGGTAATGGAGCAGATCATCGGCCAGTTCCTGTACAATGCAGCCGGGAAAAAACCGGAAGCGTCAGCAGCATCGTCAGGATCGAATTCAGAACCAGCGTCAGAGTCACAATAAATGCATACATCTAAAATCAACCTGGCAGTCCTGCGGACACTGTTGCTGATCGCCGCGCTGGGCTGCGCGGCATCGCTGCACGCGTCCAGCGACATCACGCCGCTGGAACTGGTGCAGGACACCTCCTCGCGCATGCTGGCGGCACTGAAGGACAACAAAGCAGCCATCAAGCAGGATTCGTCGCGCCTCTACGACCTGGTTTCCACCATTGTGCTGCCGTATTTCGATTTCGAGCGCATGAGCCAGTGGGTGCTGGGCAAGAACTGGCGCACGGCGACACCCGAGCAGCGCGACCGTTTCGTGGAGCAGTTCCGTGCCCTGCTGGTGCGCACCTACGGTCAGGCACTCTCCGATTATGCCAATGAAAAGATCATCTACCTGCCGTTTGCGGGCGATCTCAGTGCTCCCACCGTGACGGTGCGGACCGAGATCGAGCAGGCCGGCTCGACGATACCGATTTCCTATTCCATGTACCGGAGCCGTGACGGCTGGAAGGTCTACGATGTCGCCATCAGCGGCGTCAGCCTGGTCACCAATTACCGATCCTCGTTCGGCAATATCATCCGGGACAAGGGAATCGACAACCTGATCCGGCAGCTGACCGACAAGAACAGATCCTGACGCCATGGCCGAGGCCGGTTTTACAGATAGCGGTAACGGTAGCTGGCTGCTGGAAGGTGAGCTGGATTACTACACCGTGCCCGAGGTGCTGGCACGATCTGCGCAGCGCATGACCGGAGCGGGCGCGATCCAGGTGGATCTCAAGGGTGTAACGCGCGCGGACAGCGCCGGCCTGGCGCTGCTGCTGGCCTGGTTGCGCGATGCGGAGCGGGCAGGGCGCAGTATCAGCTTCGTCAACGTGCCCGCTCAATTGCAGTCGATAGCCCGTGTTTGCGGGCTGGAAGAGATTCTCCCGCTTTCACACTGAAAGTGTTGTGTACGACCGGCCCTCGCTGCCCCGTCAGGCGCGTGACCTGTCATGGCTATTGTCATTAATCGGGGTCTGAATATGCAGAGCAAGGAACTGGAGGCGTTGATCAGGGCCGGGATTCCCGGTGCCGAGGTTGTGGTGAAAGGCGAGGGTGACCATTTCGAGGCCACCGTCATCAGCGACCAGTTCGAAAACTGCACCATGGTCAAACAGCACCAGCTGGTGTACGGCACGCTGGGTGATCGCATGGGCGGCGAGATCCACGCGCTGGCATTGCGTACCTACACGCCGGACCAGTGGTACAGCCAGCGCCGCATCCAGTAACGGCCGGACCGACCGGAGGACCGCGCGAGCGTGGACAAGCTGATTATCAAGGGCGGAACCGTGCTGGAGGGCGAGATTCGCATCTCCGGCGCCAAGAACGCCGTGCTGCCGATCATGGCGGCCACGCTGCTGGCCGACACGCCGGTCGTCATTCGCAATATCCCGCACCTGCACGACGTCACCACCACCATGGAGCTGCTTGGCCACATGGGCGTGAACCTGACGGTGGACGAGAAGATGGACATCGAGGTGGACGCGCGCTCGATCAGCTCGCTCTATGCCCCCTACGAGCTGGTGCGCACCATGCGTTCGTCCATCCTGGTGCTCGGGCCGATGCTGTCGCGCTTCGGGCGCGCCGACGTGTCGCTGCCAGGCGGCTGCGCCATCGGCTCGCGCCCGGTGAACCTGCACATCAAGGGCCTGCAGGCCATGGGCGCGAACATCACGGTCGAGAACGGCTACATCAAGGCGCGTGTCGACCGGCTGAAGGGCGCGCGGCTGGTGATGGATATCGTCACCGTGACCGGCACCGAGAACCTGATGATGGCGGCCACGCTGGCAGATGGTGTCACGTACATCGAGAATGCCGCACGCGAGCCGGAGGTGACCGATCTCGCGCACTGCCTGAATGCCATGGGCGCGAAGATCAGCGGCGCCGGCACCGACACCATTGTCGTCGAGGGGGTCGAGCGCCTGGCCGGTACCGAGTACAGCGTGCTGCCGGACCGCATCGAGACCGGAACCTACCTGGTGGCCGCCGCCATCACCGGCGGTCGGGTCAAGCTCAAGGATACGCGCCCGGATATCATGGATGCCGTGTTGCAGACGCTGCGCGAGGCGGGCGCCAGTATTGAAACCGGGGCGGACTGGATTGCACTGGACATGGACGGCCGGCGGCCGCAGGCGGTCAACGTGCACACCGCACCCTATCCGGCATTTCCGACCGACATGCAGGCGCAATTCACCGCGCTGAATGCCGTGGCCGAGGGTACCGGCACCATTACCGAGACCGTGTTCGAGAACCGCTTCATGCACGTGCAGGAAATGCAGCGCATGGGTGCCTCCATCCGGCTGGAAAGCAATACCGCCATTATCACGGGTGTGCCGCGCCTGACCGGTGCGCCGGTGATGGCCACCGACCTGCGCGCATCGGCCAGTCTGGTGCTGGCCGGCCTGGTGGCGGACGGCGAGACCACCATCGACCGCATCTACCACATCGACCGCGGCTACGAACGTATCGAGGAAAAACTCGCGCAGCTCGGTGCGGATATCCGCCGCGTACCGGACTGAGGCGGAGTCGACAACACGTCCGCACGCCCTGGTGCGCCAGCCGGCAAGCTTGTAAACCGGCCCTATCTGCCGGAAACTTGGCCCCCATGAACACTGCACTGACCATCGCCCTGTCCAAGGGACGCATCTTCGAGGAAACCCTGCCGTTGCTGGAAGCGGCTGGCGTGACGCCGCTGGACGACCCGGAAACGAGCCGCAAGCTGATCCTGGATACCAACCAGGAGGACGTGAAACTGGTCATCATCCGTGCCGCGGACGTGCCGACCTACGTCGGTTACGGTGCCGCGGACATGGGCGTCGCCGGCAAGGATGTGCTCATGGAGCACGGTGGCGAGGGCCTGTATGAACCGCTCGACCTGAAGATCGCGCGCTGCCGCCTGATGGTGGCGGGTCCCGCCTCGGGCGTCCGCACGCGCCGGCGCAAGCGGATAGCGACCAAGTACGTGCACAGCACGCGTCGCTTCTATGCCGACCGCCAGGAGCAGGTGGAGATCATCAAGCTGTACGGTTCCATGGAACTCGCGCCGCTGGTGGGCCTGGCCGACCGCATCGTCGACGTGGTGGACACCGGCAATACCCTGAAGGCGAACGGGCTGGTGCCGCTCGAACACATCGCGGACATCAGCTCGCGGCTGGTGGTCAACAAGGCCTCGATGAAAATGAAGCACGGCCGCATCAGCGATTTTATCGAGCGGCTGCGCGCGGCCTGCGAGGGCTGAGCGGGCGTGACACGGGGTGCAGGCGTACGACACCCCCGGGCAGACACTCATCCGGACACGATCTGACATGGTTGAAATCAGGCGACTCAATTCCCGGGACGCGACCTTCGCGGCGGACCTCGAGGCCCTGCTGGACTGGGAGCAGTCGGCCGACCTGAAGGTCGAGGCGGTGGTGCGCGAAATCATCACTGCTGTGCGCACACGCGGCGATGCGGCGCTGATCGAGTACACCGAACGCTTCGACCGGCGCAAGGCAGACAACGGCCTGGAGATCCCGCTTGCGGACTGCCGCGCCGCCGTCGATGTCATCAAGCCGGAGCAGCGTGACGCACTGGAGTTTGCCGCCCACCGCGTGCGCGCCTACGCAGAGCGCCAGAAACTCGAATCCTGGTCCTACACCGAGGCAGACGGCACGCTGCTGGGCCAGCAGATCACGCCGATGGACCGTGTCGGCCTGTACGTGCCGGGCGGCAAGGCGTCCTATCCGTCTTCCGTGCTGATGAACGCGATTCCCGCCAAGGTTGCCGGTGTGGGCGAGCTCATCATGGTCGTGCCGACGCCGGATGGCGAGGTCAACGACATGGTGCTGGCGGCGGCGCATATTGCCGGCGTTGATCGCGTGTTTGCCATTGGCGGTGCGCAGGCGGTGGCCGCGCTCGCCTACGGCACCGCTAGCGTGCCGGCGGTGGACAAGATCGTCGGACCGGGCAATGCCTACGTTGCGTCCGCCAAGCGCATGGTGTTCGGCAAGGTCGGCATCGACATGATCGCCGGTCCATCGGAAATCCTGGTGATCTGCGATGGCAACACCGATCCCGACTGGATAGCCATCGACCTGTTTTCCCAGGCCGAGCATGACGAGGATGCGCAGTCCATCCTGGTCAGCCCGGACGGTGCATTCCTCGATCGGGTGGCGGCCAGCATCGAGCGCCTGTTGCCGGAGATGCCGCGCGCGAAGATCATCGCCGCGTCGTTGCAAGGGCAGGGCGCGCTGATCCAGGTGCGCGACATGGACCAGGCGATTGCGGTCGCCAACCAGGTGGCGCCGGAACACCTGGAACTGTCCGTTGAGGACCCGCAGGCCATGGCCGCCCGCATCCGCCATGCCGGCGCGATCTTCATGGGACGCTACACGGCCGAGGTGCTCGGCGACTACTGCGCCGGCCCGAACCACGTGCTGCCGACCTCGCGCACCGCGCGCTTCTCGTCACCGCTGGGCGTGTATGATTTTCAGAAACGCTCGAGCCTTATCCACTGCTCGGCCGCGGGCGCCAGCACGCTGGGCAGGGCCGCGGCCGTGCTCGCGCACGGCGAGGGCCTGACCGCGCACGCCCGTTCCGCCGAGGTACGTATCCTTGATGAGGATTGAATGGAAATCATGTCGTGTGAAGGCTCAAAGCTATCGTCATGTTTTCCTGTTTCGAATTCTGAATGTAATGCAGGTTTCGCCCTTTCGGGCGAGGTACTTTTCTTTGCTCCGCCAAAGAAAAGTACCCAAAAGAAAGGCGGACCCGGAGGCTTGCCCGAAAAGACATCTTCGATGACTTTTCGGGTTCCCTGCGCTTCTCGTCATTTTGGGCGCTCGCCGAACTCGCAGGATTTGCCGCGCCTTCCGGCTTGCAAATCCAGCTCGACAGGGCGGCTCGCTCCATCCCAAAATGCCTGCGATGCTCGGCAGCGCCTGACGGGGCTTGAAGGCGCCACCCCCCCAGGCCCGTTGGCCGCGCCGAGTACTGCAGTCAAGCCGGGGAAAAGGCGCGCACCCTGTCCGAGGCAAGCCGGAGCGGGATTAGCCAATCCCGCTCCGGCTCCGAGTTGTGCGCGCCCCCGGCTTGACGAGGAACGGAGGTGTTCGGCGCCAGCCGACGCGGGCATCGGGTGCCCTTCTCTTTGGGTACTTTCTCTTGGGCACTCAAGAGAAAGTACCTCGCCCTAAAGGGCGAAAAACATCACACCATTGAATATTGGTTAGGAATAGCGATGTCGTTAAAGGATCGGATCAAACAGTTGGTGCGCCCGGAAATCCAGGCCATGAGCGCCTACCACGTGCCGCCGGCGACGGGCATGATCAAGCTCGATGCCATGGAAAATCCATGGCCCTGGCCGGAAGAACTGCGTGCCGCCTGGCTGGAGGCGCTGCACGGGCTGGAGCTGAACCGCTATCCTGATCCGTCGGCACGCGCACTGCAGGATACGCTGCGCACGGCGATGGCCGTGCCGGCGATGGCCGGCATCATGCCCGGCAATGGTTCCGACGAACTGATCCAGATGATCATCCAGACCGTGGCGGGGCCCGGGCGCGTCATCATGGCGCCGGAGCCGACCTTCGTCATGTACCGGCAGATCGCCACCGTTGCCGGGCTGGAGTTCGTCGGCGTGCCGCTGGACGCGCATTTTGCGCTGGACCGGCAGTCGGTGCTGGATAGCGTGGTGAACACGCAGCCAGCGGTGATCTTCCTGGCCTATCCGAACAACCCGACCGGTAACCTGTTCGATGCCGCCGTTATCCGCGAGATACTGGAACATTCCAGTGGCCTGGTGGTGGTGGACGAGGCCTATGCACCGTTCACCGACGCCAGCTTCATGCCGGAGCTGGAGCGCTACGACAACCTGCTGGTGCTGCGCACCGTATCCAAGCTCGGCCTGGCCGGGTTGCGCCTGGGTCTGCTGGCCGGGCACCCGGAATGGATCGCGCAGATCGACAAGACGCGCCTGCCCTATAATATCGGCACGCTCAACCAGGTGACCGGTGTGCTGGCGCTCGCACACCGGGATGTGTTCGATGCACAGGCGCGGCAGATCCGCACGGCACGCGCCGTCCTCGATGCCGGGCTGCGCCGGTTCGGGCAGCTGGTGGTGTATCCGAGTGAAGCGAACTTCATCCTGTTCCGCGTGCCGGCCGGGCGTGCCGGGGAGATCTTCGCGGCCCTGCAACAGGCCGGCATCCTGATCAAGAACCTGGATGGCACGCTACCGGCGCTGAGCGATTGCCTGCGCGTGACGGTGGGACAGCCGCAGGAAAATGCGGCCTTCCTCGCCGCGCTCGGTGATTTGATATAGAAGGGCCACGGAATCCACGGAAGTACACGGAAAAATATTCCAACCCCCGGCGGTGGGGCAAGACAGCGTGAGACGTTAGACGTTAGACGTGAACAGAAGAATAGCCACGGAAACACACGGAAACACACAGACGAATGCGTAGGGTGCGTTTTACGCACCGGGAATGGTGCACAAAGTGCACCCTACGCCTGCATGTTTTATCTTTCCGTGTTCTTCCGTGGATTCCGTGGCCATTACCATTCACGTCTCACTAGTTGCCGAGCCCTGCCTGGCGCGGGCGCTGCTGCACGCGCACCTTGAGGTAGAAGGGCTTGGACTCGCGCACCCCGCCCAGCACGATCACCGTATCCGGCGTCTGTTCGGAGATGACCTTCATCGCCGCGCTGCTATCGTTCACGTCACGCCCATTGATGCTGTTGACGACGTCGCCGGGCAGCAACCCGGCCTTGTCTGCCGGTCCTTCGCGCAGCACGCCGGAGATCAGCACGCCGTGCACGCTGTCCAGCTTGAAGGACTCCGCCAGCTGCGGTGTCAGGTCCTGGGCCTCGATGCCCAGCCAGCCGCGCACGACATGGCCCTGTTCGATGATCTGCGTCATCACGCCCTTGGCCAGGTTGATGGGGATGGCGAAGCCGATACCCTGCGAACCGCCGGAGCGGCTGTAAATCGCCGAGTTGATGCCTATCAGTTCGCCGGTGGCGTTGATCAGTGCGCCGCCCGAGTTGCCGGGATTGATGGCCGCATCGGTCTGGATGAATTCCTCGAAGGCATTGATGCCGAGGTGGTCGCGGCCGGTCGCACTGATGATGCCGAAGGTGACGGTCTGGCCGACGCCGAAGGGATTACCGATCGCCAGCGCCACGTCGCCCACGCGCAGGCGCTTCGAGTTGCCGATGACAATGGCCGGCAGGTTGTCGGCCTTGATGTGCAGCACGGCGATATCGGTGTCGGCATCGGCGCCGACCACCGTGGCCTGCATGCTGCGGCCGTCAGCCAGCAGCACCTGGATCTCGTCCGCGCCGTCGATGACATGGTTGTTGGTCAGCACGTAGCCTTGCTTGCTGATAAGCACCCCCGAACCGAGGCTGGTCTGTATCTCGCGCCGCGACTGTCCGATGCGGTTGCCGAAAAAATGCTGGAACACCGGGTCCTCGAGCAGCGGGTGCACCTTGCGGGTGATGACCTTGGCGGTATGCACGTTGACCACGGCCGGTGCCGCGCGCTGTACCGCGTCAGCGTAGGACACCGGTCCTATGGCCATGCCGTTGAACGCGCCGCCGCGCAGTGGCGGTTCCCCGGGTATCGTAGTCGGGGTCTCGGTGACTTCCACCACGTTGGCCTCTTGTTTCAGCAGCAGTTGCGGCTCGATGAGCAGGACATAGACGAACGCGGCCGCCAGGCCGATGACGACGGTCTGCAGCAGGAAGTTGAAAGGCTTGCGAATTGACATAGGTCGGTTACCCTGTGTACTCCACGGCGTTCCCCGTTTGCCGGGTCGCTAACCTGTACAGGAAGTCACGCGATGGTAGCCTTGAAAGAACTGGTTGATTATACGAACAAACTGCTCGACGTGACCAGCTTCAGCGATTACTGCCCCAACGGCCTCCAGGTCGAGGGAGGCGGGCAGGTGCAGGTACTGGCCAGCGGCGTGACTGCGAGTATGGCGTTGATCGAGGCCGCGGCCGCGGCCGGTGCCGATGCCTTGCTGGTGCACCACGGCTATTTCTGGAAAGGCGAGAGTCCCTGCGTGACCGGCATGAAGCGCCGCCGCCTGCAGGCGCTGTTCGACGCCGGCATCAGCCTGCTGGCCTATCACCTGCCGCTCGACGCGCATGCCAAACTCGGTAACAACACCCAGCTGGCGCGCGTGCTGGGACTGCAGACGGAAGGGCACTTCGGCGACGACGGCGGTATGCAGCTGGCGCATTACGGGCGCCTGTCGCGGCCGCTGGATGCCGCCGCGTTCTGTGAATACCTGGAAAGCAGCCTGGGCCGTTCGCCCCAGCACATCGCGGGCAACACGCCGCAGATCGAGCGCGTCGGCTGGTGTACCGGCGCGGCGCAGTCCTACCTCGAGGCCGCGGCCGATCAGGGACTCGACGCCTTTATCAGCGGCGAGATCTCCGAGCAGACCGTACACGTGGCGCGCGAGGCGGGGATCCACTACTTCGCGGCCGGCCATCACGCCACGGAGCGCTTCGGCGCCTGCGCGCTGGGCGAACACCTGGCCGGGCATTTCGCACTGCAACATTACTTCTTCGATATCGATAACCCGGTATGAGGCCAATGCTGCCGGCGTTCTGACGCCGTCCCGTCAGGCTGGCTTCAAGCCCGCATTCCTCTTGACCTTGGCAGGTACTTCGACGATCCTATACGGCCCTTGGAATCTGCCTGAAACAATTCAGAATATTCCGAAATGATTGTTATGCGTCCCGGCCGGCGTCATGCGAAGGGACGCAGATAACTCACTGAATTTTTTATAAAACTCTGGAGATTGCCCCTATGAGTGGCGAGGAAACCAATTCCGGCAGACGCCGATTCCTGACCGCAGCCACCACAGTCGTTGGTGCGGTGGGCGTCGGTTTTTTCCTGGTACCGTTTATTTCTTCCATGCAGCCCAGCGCCAAGGCGCGCGCCGCCGGTGCGCCGGTTCGGGCCGACATCAGCAAGCTGCAACCCGGCCAGATGATTCGCGTCAAGTGGCGCGGCAAGCCGGTGTGGATCGTCAGTCGCACTACGGTCACTCTCGACGAGCTGCCCGGCCTGGATGCGAAACTGGCAGATCCCGAGTCGCAATTGCCCCAACAACCGGCCTATGCGCAAAACGAATGGCGTTCGATCAAGCCTGAAGTTCTCGTGCTGATCGGCATCTGCACGCACCTGGGCTGTTCGCCGACCTACCGCCCCGACATGGCGCCGGCCGATCTGGGCCCGGACTGGCAGGGTGGTTTCTTCTGTCCGTGCCACGGCTCCAAGTTCGATATGGCCGGGCGTGTTTTCAAGGGCATGCCGGCACCGACGAACCTGCTGGTCCCGCCCTACCGCTACCTGAGTGATGCCGAGATCATCATCGGCGAAGACGAGGAGACCGCATAATGGCTGGCAATACGAGTGAAAAATGGCAAGGCGGGCTGCTCGGCTGGATCGATGCGCGTTTTCCGCTGAGCAGCATGTGGTACGACCACCTGGCACGGTACTACGCGCCGAAAAACTTCAACTTCTGGTATTTCTTCGGTTCGCTGGCGCTGATGGTGCTGGTGCTGCAGATCGTGACCGGCATCTGGCTGACCATGAACTACAAGCCCGACGCCGAACTGGCCTTCAATTCCGTCGAGTACATCATGCGCGACGTGAACTGGGGCTGGCTAATGCGCTACATGCATTCGACCGGCGCCTCGGCGTTCTTCGTCGTTGTGTACCTGCATATGTTCCGCGGTCTGATTTACGGCTCGTTCAAGAAACCGCGCGAGCTGATCTGGATCTTCGGCATGATCATCTACGTCGCCCTGATGGCGGAGGCCTTCATGGGCTACCTGCTGCCCTGGGGTCAGATGTCCTACTGGGGTGCGCAGGTTATCATCAACCTGTTCGGTGCCATTCCGGGTATCGGTGAAACGGTTGCCATCTGGATTCGCGGTGACTATGTCGTGGCCGATGCCACGCTGAACCGCTTCTTCGCCTTCCATGTCATCGCCGTGCCGATTGTGCTGCTGGCGCTGGTCGTGCTGCATATCCTGGCGCTGCACGAGGTGGGTTCCAACAACCCGGACGGTGTCGAGATCAAGAAAAACAAGGACGCCAACGGCATTCCGCTGGACGGTATCCCGTTCCACCCGTACTACACGGTGAAGGACATCGTCGGCGTGGTCGTGTTCCTGATTTTCTTCTCCATCGTGGTGTTTTTCATGCCGGAGATGGGCGGGTATTTTCTCGAGGCCAACAACTTCATCCCGGCCGACCCGCTGAAGACCCCGGTGCATATCGCGCCGTTGTGGTACTTCACGCCGTTCTACGCCATCCTGCGCGCGGTACCGTCAATCGGCGGGTCCGCGTTTCCGGGCGTGCTGGCGATGGCACTGGCGATCGTGGTGATGTTTTTCCTGCCCTGGCTGGACCGCAGCCCGGTCAAGTCCATCCGCTACCGCGGCACCGTCTACAAGGTCTGGCTGGCCCTGTTCGTGGTCAGCTTCATCATCCTGGGCTGGCTGGGCATGGAAGCGCCGACCGAGTTGTACACCATCATCGCCCGCGTGTGCACGATCATCTACTTTGCGTTTTTCTTCCTGATGCCCATTTACACGAAAATGGACAAGACCAAACCGGTACCTGACAGGGTGACATCATGAAAAAGCAACTTATCGCCGTTCTGCTGGTGCTGGCACCGGCCTGGGCGTTTGCCTCGAGTGGCAGCGGTATGCACATGGACGAGGCAAATATCGACCCGAACAACAAAGCATCGCTGCAACGCGGTGCGCGCCTGTTCGTCAACTACTGCCTGAGCTGTCACTCGGCGGCACTGATGCGCTACGAGCGTATCGGCAAGGACCTGGGCATCAAGGATAAACTGGTTGCCGAGAACCTGGTATTCAGCGGCGGCAAGACGGCTGACCTGATGACGGTGGCAACCCACCCCGAGGATGCCAAGGAATGGTTCGGTATCATGCCGCCGGACCTGACCGTGATCGCGCGCGCGCGCGGGGTCGACTGGCTGTACAATTACATGCGCAGCTTCTATCGTGACGACTCCAAGATTACCGGCGTCAACAACCTGGTATTTCCTGACGTCGGCATGCCGCACGTGTTATGGGAATTGCAGGGCTGGCAGGAGGCGGTGGTCCACACCGTCAAGAGCGAGGACGGCAGCGAGACCAAGGCCGTTTCGCTGGAACTGGTCGAGCCGGGCCTTCTGACGCCGAAGGAGTATGATCGTGCCATCCGTGACCTGGTGAACTTCCTCGATTATATGGGCGAGCCCGCCAAGCATGAGCGACGCGCCCTGGGCGTGAAGGTCATCATGTTCCTGCTGTTATTGCTGGCAGTGGCCTACCTGATGAAGCGTGATTACTGGAAAGACATCCACTGAACACTCAATCACACAGGGGCGAGAGGATCATTCCATTTTCAAAGGGATATACAATATGGCACTGGTAGCGAACCGTCGTTCCGTGATGAGTCTGTTCTCCTCTGCAAGCTGTCCGCAGAGTCACCGGGTTCGCGTGGTGCTTGCCGAGAAAGGCATCACTGTGGAGATTGTCGAGGTCGACAACAGCAAGCCTGAAGACCTGATCGATCTGAATCCCTACAACACTGTACCGACCCTGGTCGATCGCGAGCTGGTACTCTACGACCCGCGCGCGATCATGGAGTACCTTGACGAGCGCTTTCCGCATCCGCCGCTGATGCCGGTCGATCCGGTGTCGCGCGCGCGGACGCGGCTGGCGCTGTACCGGATCGAACAGGACTGGTACAGCCTGATACCGGCCCTGGAGTCGAAGGGGGAGAAGACCGCCTCCAAGGCACGCAAGCAGCTGCGCGACAGCCTTACGTCGAGTGCCGAGGTGTTTGCGGCCAAGCCGTTTTTCCTGAGCGATGAGTTCTCTCTGGTCGATGCCAGCATTCTGCCGGTCCTGTGGCGTACAAAACACTACGGCATCGATTTGCCGCGCCAGGCCAAGCCTGTGCTCGACTACGCGGAACGCATGTTCGCGCGTGAATCCTTCCAGGAAAGCCTCTCCGAGGTCGAGCGGGAGATGCGCGACTGATTGCAGTCGCCACCTGCGCGCGTCGCCGTGTGCTGCGTCGTCGCGCTGTCGATCTGGATTGGTTTTCCGGCTGTTTTCCGAGTATCGTTTCGCCCATGACCAGCAGTCGTCCGTATCTCGTCCGCGCCATCCACGAGTGGATCCTGGACAACAGCATGACGCCGCACCTGCTGGTGGATATGGAGGGTGAGGGTGTCGATATTCCGGCCCAGCAGGGGCAGAACGGCAAGATTGTCCTCAATATCAGCCCCGCCGCCGTCGAGGGCCTCAATCTCGGCAATGACGCCGTTGCGTTCCGGGCACGTTTCGGCGGCATCGCGACCGACGTGTACGTACCCGTCGATTCAGTGCTGGCCATCTATGCCAAGGAAAACGGGCGCGGCATGGTATTCAGCGAGCAGGAAGGCGGCCCACCGACGCCAAGCGATCCCACACCCGGCAAGCGCCCGTCACTCAAGATCGTCAAGTAGCAGCGAGCCGCGTCCGCGATCTTTTCAGGGCTTGAAATTCGGTCTCGCGCAATAACGCAGTGACGCAAAGAAAGCCAAAGCTTCACTGCCACAGAGCGCACCGAGGACACAGAGGTTGCATGTGTTCCCAGCAACATAAGCGACACCTGTAGGAGCGGATCTCATCCGCGATTGCCTGTCCTGAAATTCTATCGCGCTTGAGAAGCGCTCCTACAGGCGCTTCTCACGTCCGGGGAGAGCCTTTTGGATCGCTGTGTCCCCGGTGCGCTCTGTAGCGAATGTTTTTCTTGGCGCAATACCGGGTTACTGAAAATCACCCCGACGCACCCTGGCGTTCCGGTTCCAGCCGGATCTGCTGCGCGGGCACGCCGTTTTGCCGCAGGAAGCCTTCCAGGGTGTCCAGCAATGGGCCGGGCAGGCAGGCATAGAAATCCAGCCCCTGTGCCTCGTCCAGCCGGTCGAGGATGACGGGCAGCAGTGATTCGACGGGTTGTTCGGTTCTGGCTTCGAGCGGTGTGTAGCTGAAGTTGTCCAGCGCATCGTCCCAGGACCGGCACAGGTTGCCGAGGTAGTGACTGTTGTCCGGTGTGGTGATCCAGAACAGGTCGATGGTCTCGGCGATATCGAGTGCCATGGCGTGCTCGATCAGGCTTTTGACAGGGCCGAAACCGGCGTTGCCGGCAATAAACACCAGTGAGCGCGGTGAATCCTCGTCGAGCGTGAATTCGCCCCGCGGTCCCCTGATGGTCAGGCTGCTGCCGGGCTTGAGCTGGTCGAGTTGCGTGCTGAACGGGTCGCCGGCCGCCACGGGGATATGAAACTGCAGGTTCATGTCATCGCAGGGACAACTGGCGATGGAGTATTCGTGCGCCGGTTGCCCGCCATGGCTCAGCGCCAGGTACTGGCCGGCGAGGAAGCGCAGGCGCCTGGTGCGCGGTGTCTTGACATGCAGGATGATCAGCCGGTTGTCCGGCCGTTCGATCTTCTTCACCTTGACCTCGATTTCCTGCAGCGGGATATCGCCCGAACCGTGCGCCTCCTCGGCATCCAGAACCACGTCGGTAACCGCGGTGTTGGCGCAGGCAAGGATATAACCCAGGCCCTTTTCCGCCTCGGTGAGTACGTAATCATGCTGCGCGATCTTCTTGACCTCGCCCGAGACCACCTTGCACTTGCAAAGACCGCAATTGCCGTTGCTGCACCCGTAGTTGAGCGCCAGGCCGCCGCGCAGGCCGGCCTCGAGAATGGAGTCGGAACCTTCGATGAAAAACTCGTGCCCGCTGGGCAGGATTCGAACCTGAGCTGCCATGACCCTAAGAAACGCCTCCCGCGCAATGAAACCGCTCGAATCATCCGGTGATTCCGCCGTGCCCAGTGCCTGGAAAAACCAGCGCCGGAGTTTACTAAAGGCCTCGGCCTGCGTCCTCTCATCGGCAGTGTCGGGGGGGAGTTCATCAAATTTCCGCTTCAGGCTCTCGATCATGCCCTCGCCGCGGCGTGCCTGCTGGCGGGCCGCGGCCAGTTCCCTGCCCAGCGACATGACGCGTGCGTACAGCGTATCGAAATCCGGCTTGTCGGCATCCGTGCGGATGATCTTGTTGACGGCCTGTTCCTTGATGGCGCCAACACGCTCCAGCATGCTGCTGTCCTCGATTTCGGTCTGCGGGTAGGCGTGCAGCAGGTCGACGAGCAGCAGCTCACCCTCGAAGGTGCGCAGTTCGCCCTGCTGTATCTTTTTCTGCAGGGTGCCGCGCTTGACACCGACCAGGCGCGCGGCGCGTGACAGTGTAATCAGGTTTGGCATCATTGCGGTACGGTCCCCCTGATGTTTGTTGTGGTCACACTATAACGCATCGGGCAGGGGAGGCAACGTGCCGCGCGGGCATGGCAGGTGGCCGCGCTGCAGTGGCGATGCCGGCCGTGCCCGCTGATATACTCGACAGCTTGCGCACTGCGCAGGCGCTGCCGCAGTGGCGCGAGCCGCTCTACCGGCAATGAACTGGTTTTTCCATGATCGAGATCATCACCGCTGACATCACCACCCTGGAAGTCGACGCCATCGTCAATGCGGCCAACAGCAGCCTGCTGGGCGGCGGCGGCGTGGATGGCGCGATTCACCGCGCGGCCGGCCCGCTGTTGCAGCAATTCTGCCGCACGCTCAACGGTTGTCGTACCGGCGAGGCCAGGATCAGTCCCGGTTTCGACCTGCCGGCACGGCGGGTCATCCACACCGTCGGTCCGGTGTGGCAGGGTGGCAGGCACTACGAGTCGGCATTGCTGCGTGCCTGTTACCGCAACAGCTTCGAAATCGCATTGGAAAACGACGTGCGAACGATTGCCTTCCCCGCTATCAGTACCGGAGTGTACGGTTACCCGAAGGAAGCCGCCGCGCGTATTGCGATCGACGCCATGCGCGACTACGAGGCGCGTTTCGCGCGCATCATCGCCTGCAGCTTCAGCGACGCGGATGCGGCGCTGTACCGCTCGGTGCTGGCGGAACAGCGCTAGCCTGTCTTGTAAATGGCCACGGAATCCACGGAAGAACACGGAAAAATAACAATTGCAGGGTAAGATGTAGGGTGCGTTTTACGCACCATTAACGGTGCAAAGGGTAAACCCTGCGAAAATAATGGCCACGGAAGCACACGGAAATACACGGAATGATGTGATTGTTTTTTCTGTCCTTCTGCGGATTCCGCGGCCATTGGGTTGTAAAAAAATAGCCACGTCATCTCCGGGGCCGTATTGAAATTTTTCCGTGTCCTTCTGTGTGGTTCCGTGGGGTCGGTGGCCTGTTCCATTCCCTGCGCTCCTGCGCTCCTGCGCCACTGATCTGCCGGATGCGCCGGACGGGGTGCGTCAGTTTGTCCCGGCCCGCAGGCCTTGAGTTCGTGCGCCGCGGCCTCATGTAATCTACATTGAGTATGAGGTGTTCATGAATTCATCCCGACCGCCTGCCGTGGCAGGGCTCTTCTATCCATCCGGTCGCGCCGAGCTGTCAGCCGGTGTGCGTGCGTTGCTGGCGGCCGTCCCCCTCGAAACCGGGGCGCGACCGCCGAAGGCATTGATCGTGCCCCACGCCGGCTATGTCTACTCGGGCCCGGTCGCGGCCAGCGGCTATGCCCGCCTGGCCCCGCTCGCCGGCCGCATCCGTCGCGTGGTATTGCTGGGACCGGTACATCGCGTCCCGGTGCGAGGCCTGGCGCTGCCCGGGGCGACCACGTTCAGCACGCCGCTGGGCGAGGTGCCGCTGGATACCGCTGCGATCACGGCACTGGCGGATTTGCCGCAAGTCGCGGTGAGCGCTGCCGCCCATGCGCAGGAACATTCGCTGGAGGTGCACCTGCCATTCCTGCAGACCGTGCTGGGCGAATTCCGCCTGCTGCCGCTGGCCGTCGGCGATGCCACCCCCGGGGAGGTTGCCGAGGTGCTGGCGCGTGTCTGGGGCGGTCCGGAAACGCTGATCGTGATCAGCTCCGATCTGTCGCATTACCTGCCCTACGAGGTGGCGCAGCGCACCGACAGCGAGACGGTCAGGCACATCCTTGGCTTGCATGCCGATCTCGATCACAACCAGGCATGCGGCGCCACACCGGTAAACGGCCTGCTGGCCTGCGCCGCTGCTCACGGCTTGACCGCCGAACTGCTGGACCTGCGCAATTCGGGCGACACGGCCGGCGACAGGGCGCGCGTGGTGGGCTATACCGCGATCGCCTTCCACGAGGCGGATCGGTGAACAGGCTGCCTGACGCACAGGGTGCGATCCTGCTGGTCGTGGCACGTGACGCCATCGCGCAGCGCCTGGGATCGGCAGGTGTCGACCATGACCTGCAGGACTGGCTGCAGGAGCCCGGCGCAAGTTTCGTCACGCTGACGCAACAGGGCGCACTGCGGGGCTGCATCGGCAGCCTCGCGGCGCAGCGCCCGCTGCTGGAGGACGTGCGTGCCAATGCCGTCGCCGCGGCGCTGCACGATCCGCGTTTCCCGCCGCTGCAGGCGGTGGAATTGCCGCGGACGCGCATCGAGGTGTCGCTGCTGTCGGCTGCGGAGGACATGGACGTCGAATCCGAGGCGAACGCAATCGCGCAGCTGCGTCCCGGCATCGACGGCGTGGTGCTGCGCCTTGGCCAGGCACGCGGCACCTTCCTGCCGCAGGTATGGGAATCGCTGCCACGGCCGAAGGATTTTCTGCAACAGCTCAAACGCAAGGCCGGACTGCCCGGCGACTTCTGGGACGAGGATATCCGCCTGGCGCGTTATACCGTGAGCAAGTGGCAAGAGGCTGAACGCACATGAACATGACCGGCACGACCCTGTATCCCGCGCGCTGGTGGCACACGCTGCCGGACGGGCGCATCCAGTGCGACCTGTGCCCGCGCGATTGCAAGCTGCACGAAGGCCAGCGGGGTGCGTGTTTCGTGCGCATGCGCGAGGGTGACCGCATGGTGCTCACCACCTACGGACGCTCATCGGGTTTCTGCATCGACCCGATCGAGAAAAAACCGCTCAACCATTTCTACCCGGGCTCCTCGGTGCTGTCGTTCGGCACGGCCGGCTGCAACCTGGCCTGCAAGTTCTGCCAGAACTGGGATATCAGCAAATCGAAGGATATGGACCGGCTGATGGACCAGGCCAGCCCGGAGGCGATTGCGCGGGCGGCGCAGGACTCGGGCTGCAAGAGCGTTGCCTTCACCTACAACGATCCGGTGATCTTCGCCGAGTACGCGATCGACACGGCCCAGGCCTGTCATGCGCTCGGCATCCAGACCGTCGCGGTCACGGCCGGTTATATCCATGCCGAACCGCGGCACGAGTTCTACGCCGTCATGGATGCCGTCAACGTGGATCTCAAGGCGTTTACCGAGGAGTTTTACTACAGGCTGACCGGCGCGCACCTGCAGCCGGTGCTCGACACGCTGGTTTACCTGTGCCACGAGACACAGGTCTGGACCGAGATCACCACGCTGCTGATCCCGGGCCACAACGACTCGGACGACGAGATACGGCGCATGAGCCAATGGATCGCCCGGGAACTGGGTCCGGATGTGCCGCTGCATTTCACCGCCTTCCACCCGGATTTCCGCATGCAGGACGTGCCCGCGACACCGCCGGCGACGCTGAGCCGCGCGCGGCGCATCGCACAGGCCGAGGGGATCCGCTACGTCTATACCGGCAACGTGCACGACCGGGACGGTGGCACCACGTTCTGCCCGGGCTGTCAGCAGCCGCTGATTGTGCGTGACTGGCACCAGATCCTGGACTATCGCGTGACGGAGGACGGGCATTGCCCGGATTGCGGCACGGCAATCGCCGGGCGCTTCGGCAGGTACGAGGGTGCCTTCGGGCAGCGCCGCATTCCGCTGCACCTGGGTCGCTGAGTGCAGGAAAATGGCCACGGAATCCACGGAAGGACACGGAAAAATGCAGGGTGAACCGTGCGCGCCATTGCGTGAGACGTGAGACGTGAGACGTGAAAGGTGAATTGCGGGTTGTGTTGGGATCATTGATGTAGGAGCGCATCTCATGCGCGAAGAATAATGGCCACGGAATCCACGGAAGAACACGGAAAAATGCAGGGTGGACCGTGCGCACCATTGCGTGAGACGTGAGACGTGAGACGGGAAAGGTGAATTGCGGGTTGTGTTGGGATCATTGATGTAGGAGCGCATCTCATGCGCGAAGAATAATGGCCACGGAATCCACGGAAGAACACGGAAAAATACAGGGTGCGCCGTGCGCACCATTGCGTTAGACGTGAGACGTGAGACGTGAGACGGGAAAGGTGAATTGCGGGTTGTGTTGGGATCATTGATGTAGGAGCGCATCTCATGCGCGAAGAATAATGGCCACGGAATCCACGG
>DATKZN010000128.1:0-12161 GCA_035527955.1 Gammaproteobacteria bacterium | reverse complement strand
GCGGCTGGCTGGCGGAATTCGACGATGCGGAACTGCTGCGCCTGGTCGATGAGGCCGTGGCCCAAAACCACGACCTGCGCATCGCCGCCGCACGGCTCGACGAGGCGCAGGCCGCGGCGCGCAAGTCGGCTGCGGCGAAGGTGCCGATGGTGGGCGTGGATGCCGGTGCCCAGCGTGCCGGTGATTTCGAGTCGACTGCGCAGTCCGATGCCGGCGTGTCGCTGGCGATTGCCTGGGAACTGGACGTGTGGGGGCGCATTCGTGCCGGGGCAGAGGCCGGTACCGCCCGTGCCACGGCTGCGGCCGGTGACTATGCCTGGGCGCGCCTGTCGCTGGCCGCGCAGACCGCGCGCGCCTGGCTGCAGGTGATCGAGGCACAGCGCCAGCAGGCGCTGGCGCAGACGTCGCTGGACAATCTCGCCGAGATGCAGCGTATCGTCCGTGTGCGGCAGCGTGAAGGGCTGGCCTCCGGTCTCGATACGCACCTGATCCAGACCGACCTGGGTGTGGCCGGGTCACGGCTGCAGGAGACCGCCAGCGCGCGGCTCGATGCGGTGCGCAGTCTCGAGTTGCTGCTGGGGCGTTATCCCGCAGCGGAACTGGCCGTGCGCGACACGCTGCCGGTGCTGCCGGCGGCCGCGCCGGCCGGCCTGCCGGCGGAGCTGCTGGAACGGCGTCCTGATCTGCGTGCGGCCGAGGCGCAGGTTGCCGCAGCGTTTTCCACATCGCAGGAAGCGCGTGCCGCGCGCCTGCCACGCATCAGCCTGACCGGTGCGGCCGGCTCCGCCAGCAGTGCGCTGCAGGCGCTGCTCCTGCCGCTGGATTCGTTCTGGTATATCGGCCTCAACCTGTTTCAGCCGCTGATCGACGGCGGACGCCTGAAGGCCGACGTGGAAATCGCCGATGCGCGCCAGCGTGTTGCCATGGAACAATATGCCGGGAACGTGCTGAATGCCTTCAATGAGGTCGAGCACAGCCTGAGCACCGAGGCCAGCCTGCGCGCGCGCAGCCGGAGCCTGCGCGATGCCGCCGGGCAGGCGGCCGCGGCGCATCGCCTGGCGAAACTGCGCTACCAGGAAGGCGAGTCCGACCTGCTCGATGTCCTGCAGTTGCACCAGCGCGTGCTGGAGATCGAGCAATCGCTATACCGTGTCGAGCTGCTGGCACTCAGCGAACGCATCAACCTGCACCTCGCGCTGGGCGGTGATTTTCAGTAGGGCGCGTTTCACGCACCGTGGTTGGCGCGCGCAGCGCACCCTTTCTGCGTTTGCAAATGGCCACGGAATCACACGGAAAAACACGGAATGAAAATGAACGACGTCCGTATGGTCCCGCGGCCAGTGGGATAAGGATCTGACAGGTCAAATGCAGGGTGTGTTTTACGCACCGGGGACGGTGCACGGAGTGCACCCTACGACTACGCGCCGGCCGGAATGACGCACGCGCAGGGTGCGTTTCACGCACCGGAGATAGTGCGCGCAGCGCATACTGCCTGTGTTTGCAAATGGCCACGGAATCACACGGAATCACACGGAATCACACGGAATCACACGGAATGAAAATGAACGATGTCCGTATGGTCCCGCGGCCAGTGAGATAAGGATCTGACAGGTCAAATGCAGGGTGCGTTTTACGCACCGGGGACGGTGCACGGAGTGCACCCTACAAGTCTACCGGGGCAGGAGCGCATCTCATGCGCGATGCGGCATTTAAAATGATCGCGGATGGGATCCGCTCCTACAAGAGCATCTATTGGTTGTAGGAGGGCTTTGCAAGTGCGAGGTTGTTTCGAAAAGATCGCGGACCGCGTCCGCTCCTACACCGGTGCAGCTATTGGGTGTAGGAGCGCATCTCATGCGCGATGCGGTATTTAAAATGATCGCGGATGGGATCCGCTCCTACAAGAGCATCTATTGGTTGTAGGAGCGCCAGAAAAAACGGCTCAGATCCCTTTTGCATCCCTACGGGACGGCGCTGTCGGTCACCAGCTCCAGGCTTGCCGATGCGCCGGTGCTCACCGGTGAGCGTGTGCCCTGCAGGTCGCCACTCTGTGGCATGGCATTGCCCGACCGTGAAATTCGCGCACCGACACTGACCGGATCGAAGCCGGACAGCACCATGGCCGGTGACATGGCCAGGGAATCGTCCAGCGTCACGGTGACCGGCAGATCCTTCACCTGCTTGCGCACGATGGCCAGCGGCATACGCGGGCCATTGACTGCACGGGCAAAGATGAACACCGTGTCGTCCGGGCGGGTGCGCTCGCTCAGCGCCGGGTCCAGCGACACTGTCACCTGCAGGGCGCTGCCGGCTGGCGCGGCAGCCGGCGCTGCGGCGCTGGTGGCGGTCTGAGCGACCGGTTTTGGCGGCGACGCGCTGCCGTCTGCGGCAGTCTCTGGTATGTCGCTATCGATCACGATATCCACGCTGGCTGTTGCAGCCGGACTGACCGGTGATTTGCTGCCCTGCAGATCGCCACGCTGCGGCATGGCATTTCCCGATTTCGAGATTCGTGCGCCGACGCTGACCGGGTCAAAGCCGGACAGCACCATGGCCGGTGACATGGCCAGGGAGTCGTCCAGCGTCACGGTGACCGGCAGATCCTTCACCTGCTTGCGCACGATGGCCAGCGGCATGCGCGGGCCGTTGACTGCGCGGGCAAAGATGAACACCGTGTCATCCGGATCGGTGCGCTCGCGCAGTGCCGGGTCCAGCGACACCGTTACCTGCAGGGGAGTGCCGCCGCTTGCTGCGGGGGACGGAGCTGTTTCGCTTGCCTGGGCGACCTGCACCGGTTGCGTCGCGCCGGCCGGCAGTCCGGCACGCTGGCGGACCCGTTCAATCTGGTCGGTGATGATCTGCCAGTCCTCGCTTTGCGGCTGCATCTGGCTGGCGGCCTGTTCCCAGTAGCCGATGGCGCCGGCGGCGTCGCCGGACTGGTTCTTCCAGTGTCCCGCGAGCCAGAGCGCCTTGAGGTTGTCCGGTTCCAGCGCCAGCGCCCGGGTCAGCATCTTGCCGGCCTCGTCGGTGAAGCGGCCGTCGCTGCTGGACGCCAGGGCATCGGCAAAGTCCGCCAGTACGGCCGCATTGTCGCCACCGCCGAGGCGCATGATGTTGCGATAGGCGGGCAGCGCCTCGTCAAAGCGGTTCGTCACGCTGTAGCTTTTTGCCAGCATAAGCCAGCCCTTGAGATCATCCGGATTATTGGCCATGCGCGTGGCGAGCTTGCTGACCATTTCCTCGACCGACATTTGCGGTGCCTGCGCCTGTTCCTGGCGGGCCGCCGGCGGGTTTTCCTGCAGCAGCGCGATGATCTGCTCGGTGCCGATGGCCTTGTAAAGCAGGGTGGCGCCAACTGGCACGGCAATCGCGATAAGCAATGCCGCCCAGCTACCGCTGCGCACGGGTTTGCCGGTATCGCGCTCGCCGGCGAGGTCGTGGAGCAGCTCCCGTTCCAGGTCTGCCCGTGCGGCATCGTACTGGGCCTGCTCGATCCGGCCGGATTCCAGGTCCATGTCGAGTTCCGTCAGCCGCGCGCGGGCAACTTCTGCATTGAGTGCGTCCTGGTCAACCGTCTGCAAGGGGCGGTTGCGCAACAGCGGGGTTACCAGGAACAACAATGCCAGCAGCGACATCACAGCTGCAAGACTCCAGAATACCGTCATGACCGCGGCCCCTCGCCGGACTCGTTGTTGTGCAGTGCCTGTTCGAGACGCTCGCGCTCCGCATCGCTGATCTCCTGCTGCGGTGCCTGCTGCTGGCGCCGCAGTGAACGCAGCAGCAGCATTGCCGCGAACAGCAGCAGGACAAACGGCCCGAACCAGATCAGCCAGGTTGAAGGCTTGACCGGCGGGCTGTAGAGCACGAAATCGCCGTAGCGCGCGACCAGGAACTCGATAATCTGTTCGTCGCTCTTGCCTGCCTGCAGCATATCGTAGACCTCGGCACGCAGGTCGTGGGCGAGTTCCGCGTCGGAATCGGCCAGCGACTGGTTCTGACATACCAGGCAGCGTAGTTCCGAGATCAGATCCTTGAAGTGCAGTTCCTGCTCGGTGCTGGCGAACTTGAACGATTCCAGCGTGGCCGTGGCCTGCAACGGGCCGCTGCAAAGCAGCAGGCCAAGCGCCAGTGCGGCGATGATTCTGTACATTATTCCGTGGCTTCCAGTTTGGCGATCAGGGGCAGTATTTCGGTGGCGAGCACCTGGCGGGTCAGTGGCCCGATGTGCTTGTGGCGGATAATACCCTGCTTGTCCATGACGAAGGTTTCCGGTGCGCCGTAGACGCCCCAGTCCATGCCCGCGCGGCCATCGGCATCGAAGGCGTTGGCAATGTAGGGATTACCGAGCTGCATCAGCCAGCGCTTCGCATCTGCGCGGTTGTCCTTGTAGTTCAGGCCGTAGATGGCGACCTTGTTGGCGCGCGCGAATTCCAGCAGTGTTCCATGCTCCGCACGGCACGACGTGCACCAGGTGGCCCAGATGTTCAGCACGCTGACCTTGCCCTTGAGGTCGGTATCGCTGATGGTGGCGCTGGCATCGTCGAGACGCGGCAGCGTAAACGCCGGCATGGGCTTGCCGATCAGCGGCGAGGGTACGATCTTGGGATCGAGACTGAGGCCGCGATACAGCAGACCGGCGAGCAGCAGGAACAGTACCAGTGGTACCAGGTAGCGCAGGTAGCGTGTCATCAGTTGTGTGCTTCCTGTGCCAGGTTCTTGCGGGCTGCCCGGGCGGGCTGCACGGCCTGCTGCCGGAACGGAAGGCGGTAGCGCCGGTCGAGGGCGGCGAACAGGCCGCCAACGGCGATCATCAGGCCGCCCAGCCAGACCCAGCGCACGAAAGGCTTGTAGTAGAGACGCAGGCTCCAGTCGCCACCGCCACCCAGGCCTTCACCCAGCGAGACGTAGATGTCGCGCATCAGGCCGGCGTCGATGCCGGCCTCGGTCATCGGCTTGGTCTGCACCGTATAGGTCCGTTTTTCGGGCGTGAGTGTTGTCACTTCCCTGCCGTCGCGGGTGACCGCGATGCTGCCCTGGTCGGCCCGGTAGTTCGGGCCCTGCACGCTACTCACGCCATCGAAGCGGAAGGTGTAGCCGGCCATGTCGATGGACTGGCCAGGCGACATACGGACATCCTGCTCGACATCGAACTGGGTGACGAAGGTGACGCCGATAATGAACACGGCGACGCCCAGGTGGGCGAATATCATGCCGAAATAGCTGCCGTTGCCGCGCGCCGCGGGATTCTGCAGCAGTGCCTTGATGCTGGCAAGATTGCGGTAGCGCTGGCGCAGGCTGAGCACCAGCGACGACACCAGCCAGGTCGAGAGCATGACCGCCAGGCCGGCCCAGGGCGAGAAATCGTGCAGGATCGGCAGTGCCACCAGCAGGCCGGCGGCAACGCTGACCAGCATCGCCACGCGGAAGGTGCGTAGCAGCTCGGCAGGGTCGTGGTGTTTCCAGCGCGTCAGCGGGCCCAGTCCCATCAGCAGGATCATGAGGGGGGTGAAGATCGTAAACATGGTGGTGAACCAGGGGAAGCCGACCGAGATCTTGCCCCAGCCGAAGGCGTCGTAGATGAGCGGGGCGAGGGTGCCGAGCAGGATGAAGGCCGTGATCACCACCAGCAGCAGGTTGTTGCCCAGCAGCATGGTTTCCCGCGACAGCATCGAGAAGCGTCCGCCACTGGTGACGTCCGGTGCGCGCCAGGCATACAGGGCGAGCGAGCCGCCGATGACGATGCACAGAAACACCAGGATGAACAGGCCGCGCGCCGGGTCTGCGGCGAACGAGTGCACCGAAGTCAGCACACCGGAGCGGACCAGGAAGGTGCCCAGCAGGCTCAGCGAAAAGGCCGTCAGTGACAGCAGCACGGTCCAGCGCTTGAAGGCGCCGCGTTTTTCGGTCACCGCCAGCGAGTGGATCAGCGCGGTGGCGGCCAGCCATGGCATGAAGGAGGCGTTCTCGACCGGGTCCCAGAACCACCAGCCGCCCCAGCCGAGTTCGTAATAGGCCCACCAGCTGCCGAGCGTGATGCCGATGGTCAGGAACACCCAGGCGACGGTAGTCCAGGGCCGCGACCAGCGCGCCCAGGTGGCGTCCAGCTTGCCGCCGATCAGGGCCGCAATGGCGAAACTGAAGGCGACCGACATGCCGACGTAACCCATGTACAGCATGGGCGGATGGATGGCCAGGCCAAAGTCCTGCAGCAGCGGGTTGAGATCGCCGCCCTCGAGCGGCACCGGGAACACGCGTTCAAACGGGTTGGAGGTGAACAGCAGGAAGGACAGGAAACCGATGCTCACCATGCCCATGACGGACAGCACGCGCGCCAGCACCTCGGCAGGCAGGTTGCGGGTCAGCGAGGCGACCGCGACCGTCCAGCCGCAGAGTATCAATGCCCACAACAGCAGCGAGCCCTCGTGCGCGCCCCACACGGCCGATATCTTGTAGATGGTCGGCAACAGGCTGTTGCCGTGTTGTGCCACGTAGGCGACCGAGAAATCGTTGCCGAGAAACGCATTGACCAGGCAGGCGAAGGCGATGGCGGTGAACGTAAACTGCCCCCAGGCGGCCGGTTTCGCCATGGCGACCCAGCGCGGCGTGTTGGTGAGGGTGCCGGCCATGGGGAAGATAGCCAGTACCAGTGACAGGCACAGCGCCAGGATGAGTGCGAAATGGCCGAGTTCCGGGATCATGTTTACACCTGCTATGTATTATGCCCTCTCCCTCAGGGAGAGGGTTGGGGAGAGGGGATCAGACGGCTCCAGCTGACTGATTTCCGATCCCCTCATCCTGGCCTTCTCCCGGTGTACCCAAAAAGCGGGCATAAATGGAGAAGGAATGGTTAGTTCCACCGTTTGCAAGACGATTGCATTATCAATGTTTGTTCAGTCTGTTTTGACGGCAGCACTACCGCTGCCTTCCTCGTGCGCGGTCTTCAGTGCATCGGCGACCTCGGGCGGCATGTAGTTCTCGTCATGCTTGGCCAGTACCTCATCGGCGACGAACAGCCGCGCCCCGGTCAGGCGGCCGTGCGCCACGATGCCCTGGCCCTCGCGGAACAGGTCGGGCAGGATGCCGGTGTACTGTACGGTAATGGTTTCGGCGTTGTCGGTGATGTCGAAGTTGACGGTCAGCCCGTCGGACTGGCGCTTCACGCTGCCGGTGGTGACCAGGCCGCCGACGCGGATCAGGTGACCGGCCGGTGCTTCGCCCGCGGCCACCTTGCTGGGCGTGTAGAAGAACATCAGGTTTTCATTGAAGGCCTTGAGGGCGAAGCCGGCGGCGACGCCGACGCCGACGACCATCAGGCCGATGAGCAACAGTCGTTGTTTGCGCTTGGGTGTCATGTCTCTCTCCGCGCGCGCCTGGCGGCGCGTGCAATATCGGTCAGCAGTTTCCTGCGCTGGCGCAGTGGCAGCACGATGTTGACCAGCAGGATCAGCAGCGCGATGCCGTAGGATGTCCAGACGTAGAAGGCATAGCCGCCCATGTGCAGGAATTCATTCAGATTCATTTCGCCTCCACAAGTTCCCTGACCCAGCCGGTGTTGCGTTCGCGCTCCAGTACCTCGCAGCGGGCGCGCATCAGCACCACGAAGGCGTAGTACAGCTTGAAGGCCAGCGCCATCAGCAGCAGCGGGATGAGCATACTGATATGGATCGAGGGTTTGTCGAACTTGGTCACAGTCGGGCCCTGGTGCAGGGTATTCCACCATTCCACCGAGTAATGAATGATCGGGATGTTGATGACGCCGACCAGTGCCAGGATGGCCACGGCGCGCGCCGCGGTGCGCTTGTCCTCGATGGCGCCGTACAGGGCAATCACGCCCAGGTAGAGGAACAGCAGGATCAGTTCCGAGGTCAGGCGCGCGTCCCACACCCACCAGGTGCCCCACATCGGCTTGCCCCAGATGGAGCCGGTCACCAGGGCGAGGAAGGTGAACCAGGCGCCGATCGGCGCGCTGCTGATGGCGATCACCTCGGCCAGCTTCATGCGCCAGATCAGGCCGATGGCGCCGGCGCCGGCCATGACGACATAGATAAACATCGACATCCAGGCCGCCGGGACATGGATGAACATGATGCGGTAGCTCTCGCCCTGCTGGTAGTCGGGCGGCGCCACGACCAGGCCGTAATACAACCCGGCCAGGAACAGCAGCAGGGCCGCGCCGGCCAGCCACGGGATCAGGGCGCCGGCGATGCGGTAGAAGTGCTTGGGTGAGGCCAGTTTGTGAAAGAAGTTATTAAACATATCAACTCAGGCTGATGCGCAATGCTGCCGCCGTGGCAAACGGCGACAGGCTAAGGGCCAGTACCAGTAATGCCGCAATCAGCGACAGGTGGGCGGTGACCGGGAGCCCGGTCGCCGCGGTATCCACGGCGCTGGAGGCGAAGATCAACAACGGTATGTACAAGGGTAGCACGAGTAGGGACAGGATCATCCCTCCCTTGCGCAGGCCCACGGTCAGGGCCACGCCAACTGCGCCGATCAGGCTCAGGACCGGGGTGCCCAGCAGCAGGGTGATGAACAGGATCTTTATGCCAGCGGCCGGCAGTCCCAGAAACACCCCTAGAAGTGGGGAAATGAGCAGCAGCGGCAGGCCGGTGATCAGCCAGTGCGCCAGCACCTTGGCCAGCACCAGCAGCGATACCGGGTGCGAACTCAGCAGGTACTGTTCCAGCGTGCCGTCCTCGAAATCGGAACGGAACACACCCTCCAGCGACAGCAGCGCCGCCAGCAGCGCCGCTACCCAGATCACACCCGGGCCGACGGCCTGCAACAGCTTGGGGTTGGCGCCGATGCCGAGCGGAAACAGGCTGGTAACAAGGATGAAGAACAGCAGCGGGTTGATCATTTCCGCGCGATGCCGCATGGCCAGGATGAGATCGCGCCGGATCAGCAGGGTAAAGGCGCGTGTCAGCGAGTGGCGGTTCATGCGGACAGGTTGATGCGATGCACCGTCGCGCGATGCAGGTTGACGGCGTGATGGGAGGTGACGGCCAGCATGCCGCCGCGCTGTGTGTGCGCGTCGAGCAGTTCCTCGATGACCTGGATGCCGTGCACGTCCAGCGAGGTGAACGGCTCGTCCAGTATCCACAGTGTGGCGTCGGTGACCAGCAGCCGTGCCAGCGCCAGGCGTCGTTGCTGGCCGGCGGACAGGTTGCGCGTCGGGACATCCTCGAAACCGAACAGATCGACACGCGCCAGCGCCGCCTCGAAGCTTGTTTCATTGGGCCGGCCCAGGGCACGCGCCATGGCGAGATTCTCCAGTGGTGTCAGGTCGAGCTTGATGCCGTCGCGGTGGCCGACGTAGGCCGTGTGCTGGTAATAGTCCGCGCCCAGGCGCTGGATGTCGGTGCCGCACCAGGCAATCATGCCGGCATCCGGCAGGCGAATGCCGCACAGGATACGTAGCAGAGAGGTCTTGCCGCTGCCATTGCGGCCTTCCAGCAGCAGCGCCTGGCCGGGTTCGAGCCGGAATTCCAGGTTCCGGAACAGGGTGCGATCGTCGCGCACACACTCCAGTTCCCGGGCCTCGAGAATAAACGGGTTACTGCCGGTATCGGTCACGGGTTTTGTGTCTTGTCAGTATTTTTCAGGCTGTTGGGGCGAAATCATACTATCGCCAGTCAGCATTGCACCACAACTTATCGACGCCCTGTTGCACGCCGTTCACAATAGTCTCCGCAATGTGGTGAATTGCTGCGCTGGCAGCCGGGCGGGATGATGCTTCAGGGTTGATGTTTCTGTTGCCGGGCGCGAGCAGGTGCGCCTCCGGTGCAGCGCCATGATGCACGTGCCCGCTGGATCCTGCCCCCTTGCCTGCCGTCCTGGCGCCGGGTCGATTGCGCCGGGTGCGTGTCCGCACGCTATGGTGCCCACACCGCCCCGGTTTTTCATGCGCGCCGGCATACGTGCCTGACACTGGCTGCTGTCAGGAGAGGTATCCGCACCAGGGGGCGGGTGCATGCTGTATGTCGCTGATTGTAATCTAGAAGTTCTGTACAAACCCTTACTTGCCGGTTCATGTCAGGCCACATGATCTGGATCAATTTGTGCCAGTTCTGTCAGTGCTACATTTCGTCCAGCTGTCTAACCTGACAAAAATGACACTTGCAACAGCGACTGCGGGGGCAGGCTGTGCGGTGAGGAGGCAGAACAATGGACATGCATACCAAGCCGGTACCGTTCGAGCTGCAATCGCTGGTCGAGACGCACACCAAGCCGTTTGTTGTGGTTGATTCCGGGTTCCGGATACTCGCTGTGAACGCTGCGTATGAAAAGACCTTCGGCATTGCGGCCGCAGACGCTGTGGGCAAATTCTGTCACCAGGTCAGTCACAACAGCACGGTACCCTGTAGTGAGGTCGGCGAGGATTGTCCCCACACCAGCCTGTAC
Source organism: Gammaproteobacteria bacterium (assembly GCA_035527955.1). Classification (GTDB taxonomy): domain Bacteria; phylum Pseudomonadota; class Gammaproteobacteria; order UBA9214; family UBA9214; genus UBA9214. The sequence goes on along the minus strand of DATKZN010000128.1, from coordinate 1,757 downwards.
AACAATCGCAAGCCGACGTCCTGCCTGCACAATCACTACGATATCAGTAATCGTGCGTGCCAGGTCCGGGTCTCCGCCTTTCCCCTGCGCGGCAGCAACGGTGAACTCTACATGGGCGAGTTGATCGAGGAACTCAACCCGCCCGCCGACCGGCGCACGAATGGCAAGCGCATGGTCGGAAAAAGCCGCCCGTTCCTCGCCTGTATCGATCAACTGAAAGTGGCGGCGGCGAGCGATGCGCCGGTGCTGGTGCAGGGCGAGACCGGGACCGGCAAGGAACTGGCAGCAAGATTTATCCACCTGCACTCGTCGCGCAGGGAACAGTCGTTTCTGACCGTGGACTGCACCGTGCTCACCGACACATTGTTCGAGGCGGAGGTGTTCGGCCATGCGCGCGGTGCCTTCACCGGCAGCGTGGGCGAGCGCATCGGGCTGTTCGAACAGGCCGATGGCGGCACGCTGTTCCTGGACGAGGTCGGCGAGTTGCCGCTGGCGCAACAGGCCAAGCTGCTGCGTGCGCTGGAAACCGGACAGTTTCGACGGGTCGGCGGCCGGCACCAGCGTAAAAGTGATGTGCGCATCATCTGCGCAACCAACCGTCATTTGTGGGATGGCGTGAAGGCCGGCCAGTTTCGCGAGGATCTGTATTACAGGATTGCGTGCCTGGCCATCCGTATGCCGCCGCTGCGGGAGCGGCTGAACGATATCGATGTCCTGGTGGCAAGCCTGCTGGAGCGGATCAGCCAGATCATGAAGCGGCATTTCATGCTGGAACCCGAGGCGATTCAGGTACTGAAGCAATACGATTATCCGGGCAATATACGTGAATTGCGCAATATCCTGTTTGTCGCCGCGTCGCGCAGTACCAGGAATGCGATCACCGCTGATACGGTAGCCGTGGTGCTCGTAGAACAGCGGCAGGAACGACAGCATGAGCTACCCGATACCATCGGCCCGTCCCGGGCTGCAAGGGATGCGCCGTCCGTCCTGAAAGCGACGCCAACACTGAAAGATGTCGAGGCGCAACATATCGCCGAGTTGCTGCAGGAGCACAACCACAGCCGCAAGCTGGTCGCCGCGGCGCTCGGTGTCAGCGAGCGCACCCTGTACCGGAAGCTGAAACGTTATGCGCTGAAGTGACAGCAATGACAGTGCCGGCTGCCAGTACTGTCAGGCAAAAACGTGGCGACCATCGAGGTCAACCTGCAGAGCAATCCGATCGTGCCGACGGACTGCTCGACGGGCGTGGGCCTGCCGTGGCCGGATTGCGATGGCCAGAACGGACCGGACTTCAGTATCTGTGGCTCATGGACGGGGATGGTGATGTGAGGTCAACATCCTGGACTTCTGCACCACGGGTGATTGCGTGACGGCGGCACAGGGTATCCGACGGGTCCGGGTCAGGCGGCGGTACCGGTGCTGATGTCGGCCGCGACCGACGGCCGTGACCACTGGCTGGCGCCGGGTGAGCCCCACTGTGCGGACTGCCAAGCGGCCCCGTGCGTGGAGCAGAGCGGCAACGTCAACCCCTTCCCGCCGTTCAACTACCCGCGCAAGGCCAGCCTGATGCGCTACTCGCGTGGTCACCAGGACATCACCTGCCAAGGTTGCCACGAGTCGATCCATGGTCTGTATCCGGTGACGCCGGGCATCGACACCACGAGCTACGCGCAGGCGGCGAGCCTGAACGACGATGACAGTCACGGCCCGCTGAAGTGCGGCACCTGTCACGACGTCGATCAGGACGGCGTCCCGAT
>DATKZN010000127.1:0-21680 GCA_035527955.1 Gammaproteobacteria bacterium | reverse complement strand
TATTTCACAGCACGGTGTCGAATGACAGGTCTCGGACAGGATCCGCGCCTGCAGACGATAGGGTTCGCCGGCTCACCGCATCCTACACATCCGCTTGCCCGTCGCTGCCCTGCCCCTGCGCGGTGAACAGGTGCACGTCGCGCTGCGGGAACGGGATGCTGATGCCGGCCTTGCGGAATGCGGCATCGATGGCGACATTCAGGTCGCTCTTGATCTCGAACTTGCGATCGATCTGGCGGATAAAGCAGCGCAGCTCGAACAGCAGCGCGCTGTCACCGAACTCGGTAAAGAATGCCTTGGGCGGCGAAACACCCGGCTGATTCTTCAGCACCCCCGGGTGTTCGCCGGCGATGGCAAGCAGGATTTCCATGACCTGCTTCACGTCCGAACCGTAGGCCACGCCGACCGGCACGGTGATACGACCCCAGGGATCGTTGAGCATCAGGTTGGAGACCCTGTTCGAGATCAGATCGGAGTTCGGCACGATCACGTCGGCACGGTCGAAGGTCTCGATCTGCGTTGAGCGGATGCTGATCTTGCGCACGAAACCCTGCACGTCACCGACCACGATCCAGTCACCGGTACGCACTGGCCGCTCGAACAGCAGGATCAGGCCGGAGACGAAGTTGTTCACCACGTTCTGCAGACCGAAACCGATACCGACCGACAGCGCGCCGGCGACCAGCGCCAGGTGCGCAAAGTTGATACCCGCGACACCGAGCGCGATCAGCAGCGTGACCATCACCCCGATATAGCCACTGATGGTGGTAATGGCCTCGCGCCCGCCGCGGTCCAGCCGCGAGCGTCTGACCAGGTCCGGCACCACCTTGATGCGCATCCAGCGCGACAGGCTCATGCCGATGGCGAGCACGGCGATGGCGCCCACCAGCTTGGCCGGCGCGAAATGCAGTGATCCGATGTCGAAACCGCCGGTGATTTGGTCAAGCACCAGTCCCACACCCTGGTCGGACAGGCCCCAGACCCACAACGCCCACAGGAGGAAGGCCGCCCAGATCACCAGGGCGCTGACCAGCCGGAACCAGATCAGCCCCGGCACCCGTTCCTCCGCCGCCAGCCCGACATACTGACGGAAGGTGCGCTGCCAGGCATAGGTGCCCTCATCGAGCCCGTCATACAGGTGCGTGAGCAGCAGGCTGGCTTCCTTGGCGGCCAGCAACCCGGCTGCCGTGCCACCCAGTCCGGCCAGTAAAAAGACCGACAGGTTGCGGTAACCGGCGGTCTCGGCGAGTGCAATCATGATGGCCGCCAGCACCATCAAGATACGCACGCCGCGGGTGCCGGCCAGTCCCGGCACCCGCCGAAGGATCAGTGCAGACCAGGCCAGTCCCACCACCAGCAGCCATAGCGATGCAGTCCTCAGCAGCAGGTAGTGCGGATCAGGCAGGCCGATCACGACATTGGCAGACAGCAGCAGGCCGCCCATCGACAGCAACGCCGCCAGGATGCGTACCCAGCGCCCGAGCAGTTTCGCATCGCGCTCGGACATCCCCTTGGCCATGCGGCCGGTGAGCCAGGTATCGATGATGATGCCCGCGGTCAGCCAGACGACCATGGCCAGCGCCATACTGGCGATCAGGGCCGGCGGCCACTCCGGCAGCAGCACGGTCAGCAGCAGGAACACCCCGCCGGCCGGCAGCAGCCAGGGCAGCACGGTGATGACACTGCGCATATGTACCGAATGCATGGATCGGGTTTTCGAGTAATGCCGCAAGCCCAGCCCGGTGAAGAACAGCACGACCAGCAAGGCCACAACGCCGGCACGTTCCTGCAGCGACAACCGGTCCCAGCCGCTGCCCGCCGACAGCAGGCCGGTCACCAGCCGCGACCAGGCGACGGGATCGGTGATCGCGGCTGGCACCACTTCCCAGGTGGCCGGTTCGCGGGTCAGCAGGCGTGAGGTGAGCAAGGCCTTCTCGATCGCCAGCACGCGGTCGAACAGTTCCTTGCCGAGCTGCGCGATCTGCTCGCAGTCGGCGCGCTGGCGATTGGCCAGTTGCAGTTGCTTGTCGAGGTCGCGACGCGAGGCGGCCACATCGGGCGTTTCGTCCGCGCTCGGCTCGCCCAGTGCGGTGATACGTACGGTGAGCGTACCGATGTTTTCCTGTACCTTTATCGCACAGTCGCGGGCCGCAGTGCGCACCGGCAGGAGGATGTCCTTGAAGCCGGGTAACCAGCGCTGTGCCTGTACGGAATCGCCGAGCGAATCGAGCCTTTGCTCGATGCCACCAAGTTCGCCGCGCGCCCAGTCGATCCATCCGTCGCGTACGGCAGCCTCGTCCGCGTAGACACGCGGCGCCAGCAACAGACAGGACAGCAACACGCACAAAGACAGGCGCCATAAGGACATATCAGATCACCTCGTCCTCGGGCAGGGTCGGCACCAGCATTTCCTGCAGCGCCTCGACCTGCCCGGCAACGGCCGCGTTGCTGCCGAAGCGCGCCAGGTGGAACAGTGCCTCGCCCTCGTGCACCAGCGGCAGGTGGGTATGCGCGATCAGTATACCGCTGAACGGCGCCTCCACCCTGCAGTCCCTGTCGATGAGCGGTGCGGCAATGACGCCCATAACGTCGCCCTTGCGCACGCGTGTACCCAGCGTGGCCTGCAGGCGCAGCACGCCGCTTTCCGGCGCACGCACCCAGGACGAGCTGCGCGCCACCACCGGCTTGACCACGTGAGCGTGCCGGCGTGACGCGGGCAACATGCCCAGGACACGCATGACATGCAACACGCCGCGCAGGCCGGCGCGAATCGAAATTTCGTGGAAGCGCAGCGCCTCACCGCCCTCGTAAAGCAGCATCGGAATACCCGCCTCCATGGCCGCCTCGCGCAGCGAGCCGTCGCGCAGGTCGGAGTTGAGCAGCACCGGCACGCCGAATGCCCTGGCCAGTTCGAGGGTAGCCGGGTCATCCAGGTTGGCGCGGATATGCGGCAGGTTCTCGCGGTGTACCGCACCCGTATGCAGATCGATACCGTGTGTGCAGTTGGCCACGATTTCGCGCATGAACAGGTCGGCGATGCGGCCGGCCAGCGAACCACGGCTGCTGCCCGGGAAACTGCGATTCAGGTCGCGCCGGTCCGGCAGGTAGCGCGAGCGGTGCAGCAGGCCGTGCACATTGACCACCGGCACGGCGATCAGGGTGCCACGCAGCCGTTGCAGTGCCGAATGGCGCAGCAGGCGGCGAATGATTTCCACCCCGTTCAGCTCGTCGCCGTGGATGGCGGCGCTGACAAACAGGCGCGGTCCGCCCTTACGGCCGTTGACCACCTCGATCGGCATGGTCAGGTTGTCATAGGTATAGAGCCGTCCGATCGGCAGGTTGATCGTCATGCACGATCCCGACGGCACGCTGCAGCCGCCGATTTTGATCCGGTTGCCGCTATCAGCCTTTGCCACGGGTACGGGTCCGGTCGCGACGGGCGTTTTTCTCGATGAATTCCACGACCAGGCTGGCCACGTCCTTGCCGGTAGCCCGCTCGATGCCCTCCAGGCCGGGCGAGGAATTGACCTCCATGACGACCGGCCCGTGATTGGAACGCAACAGGTCCACACCGGCCACGTTCAACCCCATCGTGCGCGCGGCGCGCACGGCCGTGGAGCGTTCCTCCGGGCTCAGCCTGACCACGGCCGCACTGGCACCATGGTGCAGGGTGGAACGGAAGTCGCCCTCCTTCGCCGTACGCATCATGGCGGCCACCACCCGTTCACCGATCACGAAGGCGCGGACGTTCGTACCGGCGGCCTCGCCGATGAATTCCTGCACCAGGAAGTTGGCGTCCAGCCCCCGAAACGCCTCGATCAGGCTTTCGGCCGCCTGGTGCGTCTCGGCCAGTACCACGCCCTTGCCCTCGGTGCCTTGCAGCAGCCTCACCACCAGCGGCGCGCCACCGACCAGCTTGATCAGGTCCTCGGTATCGTCCGGCGAGTCGGCGAAGCCGGTCAGCGGCAGGCCGATGCCGGCACGCGCCATGATCTGCAAGGAGCGCAGCTTGTCGCGCGAGCGCGTGATCGCGACCGATTCGTTGAGCGGCCAGGTGCCCATCATCTCGAACTGGCGCAACACCGCCTCACCGTAGAAGGTGATGGAAGCGCCGATGCGCGGAATCACGGCATCGAAATCGCCCACCTGCACGCCCTTGTAATGAATGCTTGGCCGCATCGAGGCGATATCCATGTAGCACTTCAGCGTGTCGAATACCTCGACCTCGTGATCGCGCTCCTGCGCCGCCTCGACCAGGCGGCGGGTGGAATAGAGCCTTTTATTACGTGACAGAATGGCAATCTTCAATCATCTTCTCCGATTGTCACGGGATCTGATGGACGCGGACGCCCGAGCAGGTAGGCGGACGCCGGATCGACCAGGAAGCGCCCGCGCATGGCGGTGCGTCCCAGCAACATGCGAAAGCGCATGGTGTCGCGGTTGGTCAGTGTCAGCTCGATCGGCCATTGCGCGTCACCGATGCACACCGTGGTTTCGATCACGTAACGCAATTCGCGGTGACCCCCGGAGTCGGCCACCTCGCGCCGGTCGAGCACCAGCGCCTCGCACTCGACAACCCTATCCTCGCGTCCCTGCAGGGGGTGGATACCGAAGCGCACCCGGGCCTCGCCACCGCGCTCGAAGGGTTCGATATAGAACGCATGCAGCGCGGAGCTCCGGGCACCGGTATCGATCTTCGCCTTGATACGCTTGATACCCAGCACGGGCAGGCCGACCCACTCGCGCCAGCCAATGGTAATGAGGGGTGTATCAACGGTGTTCATGAATTCCCGCCGTGGCAACGCCCGTCCTGTCGCGTCATGGCTGGCTCAGAACCAGTCCCGGCTGCGGAAATAGATCCACAGTCCGACACCCAGGACCAGCAACAGCGCGACCACGGTAGTGAAAGCCAGGGGATTCTCCGTTCCCGGAATGCCGCCGACATTGATCCCGAGCAGGCCGGTGGCGAATGACAGCGGCAGGAAGATCGCGGCCACGATCGACAGCAGGAACATGCGCTGGTTGGTCTGTTCGGCCATCAGGCTGGCCAGCGACTCCTGTGCCACCGCCGCGCGCTCGCGCGCGGCATCGAGGTCCTCGACAATACGGGTCAACCGGTCGAAATGTTCGCGCAACTGCAGCCGGTTCTGTTCATTGAGGATCTGCGTGTGTTCCGCGGTCAGCCGGTTCAGCGCCTCACGCTGCGGGGCGAGGAAGCGGCGCAGCGCAATCGCCTGGCGGCGCATCTCCGCCAGCTGTCTGCGCTGTTGCGGAATGGAGGTCGGCTGGTCGGCTGTCTCGAGATCGTCGATGTGACCGTAGATCACCTCCACCACGGTATCCACCCGGTCCAGCAGGCCGTCAACGAACAGGCTCAGGAACTCGCCGGGGCTGGCAGGTCCCTTGCCGGCCGCCAGCGCCATGCGCAAATCGTCGACCGATACCAGGCGGCGATGGCGCAGCGTGATCACGCGCCGCTCGTCCAGCCACAGGCGTGCGCTGACCATGTCGTCCGGCTCGGCACCCGGGTTCAGGTTGACGGCGCGCAGGAAAACCATCAGGCCGCTGTCGGCCGGCACCACACGCGGCCGCGTCTCCGTCTGCGAGAGCGCTTCGACGGTCAGGTCGGACAGCCCGCTATGCGCGTGCAGCCATTCCTGCACCTGCGGACTGGAGTAATCGAAGTGCAGCCACAGCCAGTCGTTGCCGGATGGCCGGTAGTGTCCCACTTCATCCCAGCCGACCTGGCGCCCGCCGCCCTCGCCGTCCAGTATCCAGGCACAGATTAATCCGTTGCTTGCGTTCATCCCGACATAATCCCGATGCTAGCCGGTGATTGTAGCGACAATCACCGGCGAAAACATCCGGCGGAAACGGGTGTGCGAAAAGAAAAAGCCCCGCAACCTGCGCTGCGGGATTGGTACAGCCTGCCGGCCGGCGTAACCGGTGGTGCGATCAGTGTTTGACCGGCAGGTGGTCGGTAAACCCCTGGCCGCATCGTGACAGGTCGCGCAGCTGACCTTGCCGTCGGCGCCTAGCCGGGTGTCATGGTACAGCTTGTCCCCGCGTTAGATACTGGCCCCGGTCTGCGGGTTATCAGCCGGCACCGGTACGGGCGGCAGTCCCGGCGACTGCGCCATGACTGCCGATCCCGTAGCAGCCGGTATGAATGTTGATAGCCAAACAGATGGTCGTTGCATGCCCTGCCCTGCTTTCTCGATGCTACAACAAAGAGGTGTCCAGTCCTCCCGGCAACGCCAGCCGTCCTGGGCGCCGAGCACCCGACCCCGACCGCCATTCATATAGCCAGCTTATTATTCTATAATCCGCGATTGTCAGTCGCTATCATGAACCGGAGACTTACGGATGACCCTGACCGAACTGCGCTATATCGTTGCCGTGGCACGCGAACGTCACTTCGGTCGTGCCGCCAAAGCCTGTTTCGTCAGCCAGCCAACGCTGAGCATCGCCATCAAGAAGCTGGAAGATGAACTCGGCGTACAGCTGTTCGAGCGACAGGCCGGCGAAATTTCCGTGACCCCGGTCGGCGAACAGATCGTCGCACAGGCCCAGCGCACGCTGGAGGCCGCCGAGACCATCAGGCAGGTCGCACAGCAGGGCAAGGACCAGCTGGCCGGCCCGATCCGCATCGGTGCCATCTATACCATTGGCCCGTACCTGTTCCCGGACCTGATCCCGCGCCTGCGCAAGCTGGCGCCGAACATGCCGCTGGTCATCGAAGAGAATTTCACGGCAGTGCTGGCGGAAAAACTCAAGCGCGGCGAGCTGGACGTGATCATTCTTGCATTGCCGTTCCATGAGCAGGGCCTGGTGACGCTGCCGCTGTACGAAGAGCCGTTCGTGGTGCTGATGCCGGCCGCGCACCCGCTCACACAACGCAAGACCGTCAGTTCCGCGCAACTGAAAAACGAGTCAGTGCTGTTACTCGGCGCCGGACACTGCTTCCGTGACCAGGTGCTGGAGGCCTGTCCCGCCTGCCTGCCCAAACCGGGGCTGGACAGCGGCCTGGCAAACAGCATCGTCGGCAGTTCGCTCGAAACCATCCGTCACATGGTGGTCTCGGGGCTGGGCATCACCGTGCTGCCGTGCACCGCGGCGGGCGCGGACCGCTATAGCCAGCGACTGCTGGCAATCCGGCGCTTTGCCAACCCGGTGCCGGCCCGCACCGTGGCGCTGGCCTGGCGCATCTCCTTCCCGCGCCCGAAGGTGATCGATGTCATCCACCGGGCGGTTAGCGAATGCAACCTGAGTTGCGCAAAACCGGTACGGAAAAAACACCCCCGGTCATAACCGGGGGACGGGGCATCAATGCCTGACGGTTGGATGCAGTGCGCAATCGTGGCCGGAAACATCAGGCCGCCGCCGCGTGCTGTGCTCGCAGCTCTGCACCGACCCGACGCCCCTGCTTCATCGTCACGAGCTCCTCGGCGCTGGTCGGGTGGATCGCCACTGTGCCGTCAAAATCTGCCTTGGTCGCGCCCATCTGTAACGCCACTGCAAACCCCTGCAGGATTTCGTCGGCACCCGCGCCGATGACGTGACAACCCACGATACGTTCGTCTTTACCGGCACACACCAGTTTCATGGCGGTCACGCCCGGCCGCTTGCCCAGCGCAGCCTGCATGGGTGTGAATGACGTTTCGTACACGGTGACGTCATCCCCGTGCACTTCCCACGCCTGCGGTTCGGTCAGACCGACCGAGGCAAGCGGTGGATGGGCAAACACTACGGTCGGCACCTGCTCGTAGTTCATGCGGCATGCAGTGCAATTATCGAACAGGCGTGCCGCGAGCCGGCGCCCGGCCGCGACCGCCACCGGTGTCAACGGCACCCGGCCGGTGACATCGCCAATGGCGTAGATGCCCGGCACGCTGGTGCGATCGTAATCGTCGACCGTCACGACACCGTTGCGCTGCACGTCCACGCCGGCCGCCGCCAGTGCAAGACCGTCGGTATTGGCGCGCCGGCCCACCGCCCAGATGACCGTGTCATAACCACCCAGGACCTCGCCTCGGGCTCCTGTCACGGTAATGCCAAGACCGTCCCTGTACAGGCCGCTGACCTGAAAACCGGTATGCAGGTCGATGCCGTCGGCCGTCATCTGTTCCGCCAGGCGCTCCCGTAGCATCGGGTCGAAGGCCTCCAGTAACTGCGGTTCGAGCGTCACCACCGTCACTTTGCTATCCAGCGCATGCAGCATGCCGGCCAGCTCCACGCCGATATAGCCGCCGCCGATCACGGCGACGCGACGCGGTTGCTGCTGCAGGGCAAAGAAGCCGTCCGAGGTGATGCCCAGTTCCGCGCCCGGGACATCCGGCACAATCGGCGCGCCGCCGGTCGCGATGACGATATGTTCCGCCGTGTAGCGCACGCCCCCGACCTCGAGAGTGTGCGCATCGACAAATCGGGCACCGCCCGCGATGCGCACGATGCCCCGATCCAGGACATAGGCGTCCCAGTGGCGGTTGATGCCTGCCACGTAGGCGTTGCGTCGCGCCACCAGTTCCGCCCAATCCAGCACGGGCTCACCCGCCGCGATCGCATATTCGCCGGCATGCCGTACCGAGGTCATGGCCTGCGCCGCATTCCACATCACCTTCTTGGGCACACAACCGGCATTGACACAGGTGCCGCCCAGCTGCGCCTGCTCGACCAGGGCCACGCGCCGGTTCAGGCCCGCAGCCCGCTCGGCCACGGCCAGCCCTGCACTGCCACCGCCGATGGCAATCAGATCGTAGTGGGTATTCATGTCCATGCTCCCGCTGTCGTTTTCGATTTATGCCGCGCTGGCCCGTGTATTTCTCGCACCAAGCCAGGCGGCCAGCGCCTCGGAATCACCGACCAGCTCGCCGTTGACAAATACCTGTGGCACGGTATCGCTGCCGCTGGCAGCCCGTACGCAGCGCAATGTCACATTCTCACCGACCGGTATTTCCTCGAACTGGATACCCTGTTTGATCAGCATCGTCTTGGCGCTGGCGCAATACGGGCAGCCCGGCTTGCTGAACATGACCACGTCCAGCGGGCGCTCCGCGCGCGGATTGATGTAGTCGAGCAGGGTGTCGGCATCGGACACCTCATAGGGATCGCCGGGAAGCTGCGGCTCGACAAACATCTTCTCGATCACGCCGTCCCTGACCAGCATGGAATAGCGCCAGGAGCGCATGCCGAAGCCGAGCTCGCGCTTGTCGACCAGCATGCCCATGGCCGCGGTGAACTCACCGTTGCCATCGGGGATGAAGGTGACGTTGTCGGCATGCTGGTCCCTGGCCCACTCGTTCATGACGAATGCGTCGTTGACCGACAGGCAGACGATCTCGTCCACGCCGTTCTCGCGCAGCACGCCGGCCAGCTCGTTGAAACGCGGCACGTGCGCCGAGGAGCAGGTGGGGGTAAAGGCACCGGGCAGGGAAAAGACCGCCACGGTTTTACCGGAAAAGATATCGGAACTGCTGACATCGACCCAGTCGTTGTTGCGGCGGGTACGAAAAGTGACGTCGGGTACGCGCTGACCCTCAAGCGGCTGTTTCATGGCTGTCTCCTTGTTGCTGTCGTCTGGCGCGGGCACCATGCCCGGGCTTGCAAACAAGGTTACGTACCGGTTCTTTATTTGTTAAATCTTAATATCCTATTGCCATGATAGCCTGTGGCTATTTACTGCTCCGGGCCTGTCGCAGCCGTCTACTTGCGCCGCTCGATTTCGTAGATCAGGTCCGCAGAGGATTCCAGCGCCGAGGCCGCGCCGACCAGCTTCCAGCGGCTCGACAGGGCATAGCGCAGACTCAGCGTCGAGACCGGTTCGAACAGGCCAATGCCGTAGCTGACGAACAGTTCCGGCGTCAGGTACTTGCCAACCAGCAGCGAGGCCTGGGTCACGCCTTCACCCGGATTGCTGCCGAGCGTTACCTCGTCGAACCCCAGCTCTTCACCCAGCTTCTTGCCGATCGACTCGCCGCCACTCAGTCCCAGCATCAATGCTGCCGTCTGCATGGCGGAACGCTGGCTGTCGGAGGCCCCGCCCTGCAGAGGCCGTCCCAGCACCAGCCAGGACAGTTGCTGGGACTGCGGCATGGCGGGCTCGGAGAACACCGTGAATTTTGGCGCACGCAACTGGCCGCGCGCCCGGACGCCGACCAGCACGTCGGGCGCTGGCTTGCGCACGGCCTCGATGTCCAGCCCCGGCTCTGTCACCGCTCCACCCGAAAACAGCAGGCGGCCGGTGCGGATAGCCAGCTGCTGGCCATAGGCCTCGTAGCGCCCGTCGCTGATCGACAGTTCGCCGCTGGCCGTGGCCGGCTGCACGGGCAGGTCGATCACCTGCACGTCGCCGTGCAGCTTGCCGCTCAGCCCGAGGCCTTCGATGTCGACGGCGTCTCCCAGCACGATGCGCACGCGGGCGGTGACGGGATAACGCGCCTGTGTCGCGTCCTGCCCGCCCTCCTCGACAATCACCTGGTCGGGCGACACGCTGACCGCCGAGGGCGGCGGACTGCGCGGTCGCAACTGCGCGCTCGGGATATCGATGCGCCCGGTGATACTGGCCTGCTCACTGTCCACGGCCAGCTGCAGATCGGGTGTAGTGAAGACCCTGGCCTCCGGCGTGTTCACGACCTGGAATTTCTCGCCGCGCAAGGCCAGGGTCGCGGTACGCTCGACGGGATTGGCGAAACCGTCGATCTGCAGGGTACCGCCGCCGGAACGCGCCGACGCCGTGATGCGGATATCACCGGCCGGCTGTCCGGCAAGCTCGATACCCACGTCAGTGAGCTCCAGACCCGGCGTTACCAGGGTCGCCGCCCCCTCGCTCAGCGCCAGCCGGCCCTGCAGGCGCGGTGCCGCCGGCGTCCCTTCGATCTGCATGCGTCCGTCGATGCGCCCGTGCAGCTCCCCCACCTCGGGGGTCCAGCGCGACAGCAGGCCGATATCCGGCCAGTCGAGCGACAGCTCGCCCAGCAAGCTGCCCTGCAGCCAGTCGCCGGCGGCGGGTATCGCCAGGTCGGCGCTGGCATGCACGCCGCCCGGGCCGTCCGCCAACGGCAGGTCGACCGACAACGTCGCCTTGTTGCGCGACAGGCTGAATGCCGCCCGGGCGGGCGCGAAGCTGAACTGCTGTTCCTGGCCGGTATCATCCTGCGGCAGGTCGAGCTGTATCGGCGTGCTGTCGAGCTGCATCGCAACCGTTGCGGACTGTCCGGCCAGCCTGCCGAACTCGCCACGCCCGCTCAGGTCACCCTGCAGGTTGACGCGCTCGGGTAACAGCCCGGAAAAGTAAGCCAGCGGCAGCGAGGCCAGCGTGAAGTCGCCGGCAAATTCCTGCGCGCCGCCCTCGAAGCGACCGCAGGCGCGCGCCTGTGTACTGCTCCAGCAATGCTCCGGCAGCCGCAGGCGGGTACCCGACAGCTCGCCGGCCACCGGCTGCACCAGCTGCCAGGGCGCCAGCGGCGGCCGGGCCAGGACGGCGTGCCGCAGGTCGAACTGCCAGGCCGCGCCATCCCAGCGGCCGTTCACATCGATCTCGGCATTGCCCTGGTCGGTCTCTGCCGCCAGGCTGGCATGGTGTTGCGCGATCGTACCCGCGCCCGTCACGCTCGCCTTCATGACCACCACACCGGGCACCCGCACGTCAGCGAGCGTGGCCTTGAGCCGGGACGGCTGGCCGGCAGCCAGGTTGAGCACGCCATCGACATCGAGCTCGCCCAGCCGGTAGTCCTGAAACGCGAGCCCGGCGCCGCTGGCACGGACGTTGAGCGCCGGTTCCGGCAGCTTGCCCTTGAGCGTGCCGCTGCCGTCAATGCGGCCACTGGCCTGCGGTACGAGATCGCCCAGGCGCGGCGCGTTGATACGCCATTCGAGGTCAAAGAGGCTGCCGACCTGACCACTCGCCTCGATGTGCGACTTACCCCCTGACAGGCGCGCCTGCTCGATCTGCCAGCTGTCCGGCGTCGCACCACTGCGCGCACGCAGCAACAGGTCGCCTGCCAGAACATCGAGCACCTTCAGGTCACCCGAGGCATCGAGCCGGTAGGCATCCGGTGTGCCCGCCAGGGTGAAACGGCCCTGCCGGCTGGCATATTTCGGCGTCCCCGCCAGCGGCCAGGCCAGCGCCTGCCACTGCGCCTCGAAATCGAACACCGGCTGTGCACCGAAGCCGATGCGGCCCTGCGCATCCAGCCGGGTCGGGCTCTCTTGCGCGGCCAGTTGCAGCCTGTCGACCTGCAATGCATCCGGCAGCAGCTGGCCCGCGAATACCAGCTGCAGCGCGCCGGCCAGCGGGTCCTGCACGTCCAGCGCACTGTCGAGCTGCAGCGCATCGGGCGGGCCCTGCGCGGTGAGCGTACCCGCCAGGCGCATGCCGGGCCACGCCGCGTTGATGGCCGCCAGGTCGCTGTCCTGCAGGGTGGCAGTGGCGTCGAGCCGCAGCCCATCCAGCGGCTCGTGCAGTGTCAGGTCGAGCAGCAGCGCATAGGGGGCGGCGGCCGTCAGCTCGATATGCAGCGCGCGCAGACTGCCGGAGACAGCGGCCTGCGCGGCAAGCGGCGCGTAATCCGGCAACCCGGCCTGCCAGCTCACCTCCCCCGAGACCGGGAAGTCATCCTGTGTCTGCAGTCCCAGTGCGCCGTCAACGGCAACCGCGGCATGTCGCACGGCAAACCGCGCGATAGCCAGTTCCGTCCCGTGGTAGCCGCCGGCCAGCGTCACGGCATCGAAGGCCAGCGGCTCCGCCCCGGGTGCGCCGACAATCACCAGTTCCTGAACGGACAGGTCCTGCACCTCGAGGGCCACCGGCAGGCTGATACGGTCCGGCAGCTGCAGTGGCTCGCCATTGCCTGCCGCACGCTGTTCATAGCGCACGCCCTCGCCGGCCAGTCGCTCGATACGCAACAGCTTGTCGAGCAGTGCCGCCGGCGACCAGTCGAGCTGCAACGACCGGGCCGCAAACAGCAATTGGCCGGATTCGTAGTGGACATCCGTCAGCCGGATCGAACCGGCCAGACGCCCCTGCACAGTGCCGATCGCGAGCTCCGGTACCACCGGACCGATGAGCTGGCGCCACAACAGCCGCAGCCCGGACTCGGTTCCCGCCAGCCAGCCGAGCAACGCCAGCACCAGCAGCAACAGGGCGAGGATTCCCGGCAAAATGCGGCGGAACAGCAGCCTCACAGGTCGGGTCCGATGCTGATGTGCAGGCGGAAATTGTTGTCCGGGTCGTCGAACGGGTGCGCCACGTCGACCCGCAGCATGCCGACCGGGCTGCGCCAGCGAAATCCGATACCTGCGCCAACCTTGGGCTGCGGCAGGAAACTGTCGTCGGCGTTGCCCGCATCGACGAACACGGCGGCGCCGAAATTACCGACGAACAGATAGTCCATCTCAATACTGCCAACCGCCAGGTACTGGCCACCGATCACCTCGCCGCTGCTGTCGACGGGCGCCAGTTTCTGGTAGTCGTAGCCGCGCACGCTCTGGTCGCCACCGGCAAAGAAACGCTCCGAGGCCGGCAACTTGTCGAAGTCGTCGACCGTGGTGTAACCGAGCTGCCCTCGGCCAATCAGACGCCCCTTGCTGCCCAGTGGATACACGCCACGCACGCCGGCCTCCGTACGGACAAAGCGGGTCGCCGAAATCAACCCGGGCGATCCACGCAGGTCGGCGTTGAAGCTGTAGCCGCGGCGCGGAAACAGCACGTTGTCGCTCTTGATTTTCGAGATCCCCACGCCGGGAATAAGAAAGTTCACCGTGTCATTCTCGGTACCCAGGTCGAAGGTTTCATGCTGGTAGTTGATATACAGGCGGCGCTGGAAGGCGCCGAGGCTGACATTCTGGCTGACGCCCAGCTTGTAGCCGCGGGTACTGCCGCTGTTCGCCACCTCGGCGTTTTCCAGCTCGCCGCCGAACACCAGGCGATCAGAAACCAGGTTGCGGATCGGTATCATGTAGTGAACAGCGGCGTTCTGCGCCGGCGCCGAGAGGCGCAGCTCGCTCTTCACGCCGTGCCCGCGCCGGTTGATGCGCGGATAATTCGCACCCAGCGTCACGCGCGGCCCGGTATCCGTGCCGAACCCCAGGCCGAGTGTATAGCGTGTATGTGCAGCCGGCAGGGTATGCACGATAACCGGCACACGCTGGTCCTGCGTCTCGCTACGCCGCACGTCGAGGTCAACCTGGTCGAAATACCCGCTGTCGCCGAGCGCCAGTTGCAGGTCGAGCAGTTTCCCGGTATCGAACGGCTCACCTTCCTCGATGCGCACATACCGGCTGACAAACCCGGGATTGAGAATATCCTGCTCCACGGTTACCGGCCCGAAGTAAAAGCGCAACCCGGTATCGAGGTGCAGGATGGCGTCCGCACGGTGCGCGGCCGGGTTCACGCGCAACTGCGACTTCAGGTAGCGTGCGTCCAGGTAACCCGCCTTCACCGCCGCGCTTATGAGCGCTTCCCGGGTGGCATCGTAGTACGGGTGCTGCAGACGCTCACCCGCGCGCAGGCGAGTGCTGTTACGCACCTTGTCAAGCGCCGGGTCCGCTGCGCCCGCGCCGCTGATCGCGATATCCACCGACTGGAGCAGCACCGGCGGGCCGTGAACGATCCTGTAACTTGCGATCCAGCGCTCGCCCTGCTGCTCGAGCGAGGACTCGATGACCGGCTCGTAATAGCCATAGGGCTGCAGCGCCGCACGGATATCTTTTTCTGCACGCCGGTGCAGTCGACGGATCTCGTCTGCGGCAGGCAACTTCTGCGGACCGGTCATGCCGGGCAGCGGCAGGGGCAGCGGCAGGCCTGGCGTGGTACGTGCATACTGCGAAAGTCCCAGGTTTGCACGAACATTGTCCAGCAGCACGCCCTCCACCCCGCTGATCTTCAGTTCCAGCGTCTGCTGGGCAATAGCCAGGGGCAGGTAGAACAGGCACAGCAATACCGCCACCGACAACGGTCGGTGGTAGCGTGCCGGTCTGCAGACGCTGGGGCTGGCTGTTGTCATGGTCGAAGCATGATACTCGCCCGTGCGGGCATTGACAGCAGGCGGACTTATCGAGTAGTTGCGCTGCCAGTGTTAGAGCCGAACTTCACAGGGGCGGAGCTGTCACTATCTTGTACTGGAACTGTTGGACCATAATCAATATCCTGCATAAAGCCTGACGACCTGACAGGGGCCATATGAATCACCTGAACCACCTGCGCCTGCTGCTTGCCGGCACGGCATTGCTGGGGGCTGCAGCCATGGCGGCCGACCCGTCGCCAACCGGTGTGATCGTCGCGCCCGCCCGCCTGGTCGAGTTCGCCGATCGCGTCGAGGCCCTTGGCACGCTGGCGGCGAACGAGTCCGTCGCGCTCACCGCCACAGTCACGGAAACCGTCAGCGTCCTGCACTTCGACGACGGTGACCGGGTCGAACAGGGCCAGGTGCTGGCCGAGATGACCAGCCGCGAGGAACATGCCCAGCTCGAAGAGGCACGCGCCACCGTCAACGAGGCCCGGCGCCAGTACCAGCGCATCAAGTCCCTGGAGGCCGAGGGCACGGCGGCGAAGTCGCTGCTCGATGAGCGCCAGCGCGAGTGGGAAACCGCTCGCGCACGCCTGACCGCGTTCGAATCACGGCTGGCCGACCGCCTGATCAAGGCGCCGTTTGCCGGCATCGTCGGCCTGCGCGACCTGAGCGTCGGCGCACTGGTTCAACCCGGCGACCTGATCACCACGCTGGATGACGACAGCGTCATGAAACTGGAATTCCCGGTCTCCGCCACCTATCTCGATGTGCTGCATCCCGGCCTGCAGGTGGTTGCTACCAGCCGCGCCTTCGCCGGGCGCAGCTTCGACGGCAGCGTCAAGGCCGTGGACAGCCGCATCGACCCGGTGACCCGCTCCATCCGCGTGCGCGCCCTGCTGCCCAACCCGGATCACCTGCTCAAACCGGGCATGCTGATGCATGTCGTGCTGCAGAAAGACCCGCGCATGGCACTGGTCATACCGGAAGAATCACTGATCCCCCTGGGTAAGCAGCAGTTCGTCTACGTCGTCACCCCGGAGAACATGATCGAACAGCGTGAAATCCACATCGGCGGGCGCCGGCCCGGCCTGGTCGAGGTGGTGGACGGTCTCGCCCCTGACGAACAGGTCGTCACCCACGGCCACCTGCAGGTACGTCCCGGCCAGGCGGTCACGATCACGACCGTCGACAATGGCGGCCGTACGCTGCCCGAGCTGCTGCGCGCCCTGCCCGGCGGCGACACCAGATGATCCTGTCCGATGTCTCGGTCACCCGGCCGGTATTCGCATCGGTCATGTCGCTGTTGCTGATCGCCTTTGGCCTGGTGTCGTTCGAGCGCCTGCCGCTGCGCGAATACCCGGACATCGACCCGCCGATTGTCACGGTCGATACCAGCTACCCGGGCGCTGCCGCCAACGTGGTGGAAAACCGCATCACCGAACTCATCGAGGACCGCATCTCGGGCATCGAGGGCATCCGCTTCATCGACTCCACCAGCGAGGACGGTCGCTCGCGAATTACCGTGGAATTCGGCATCGATCGCGATATCGATGCCGCTGCCAATGACATCCGCGACCGCGTGTCCGCCATTCTCGATGATTTGCCCGACGAGGCCGACCCGCCGGACATCCAGAAGGAAGACAGCAACGAAGACGTGATCATGTGGCTGAATCTGGCGGGCGAAGGCATGACCATCCCGGAGCTGACCGACTATGCCCGGCGCTACCTGCAGGACCGCTTCTCGGTACTGGACGGCGTGGCCCGGGTGCGCATCGGTGGCGGCCAGGTCTACGCCATGCGCATCTGGCTGGACCAGCGCGAGCTGGCGGCGCGCAACCTGACCGTGGCGGACGTGGAAGCAGCGCTGCGTGCCGAGAACCTGGAACTGCCGGCCGGCAGCATCGACTCCGAGAACCGCCAGTTCACCGTGCGCACCGAACGTACCTTCCAGACCGCGGACGACTTCGCGCGGCTGGTGCTGGCGCGCGGCGAGGACGGTTACCTCGTCAGGCTCGGCGATGTCGCGCGCGTGGAACGCGGCACCTCAGAAGACCGGCTGTTCTTCCGCGGCAACACCGTACCGATGGTAGGTATCGGCATCACCAAGCAGTCGACTGCCAATACGCTGGCCGTGGCCAAGGCAGCCAAGGCGGAAATGGCGCGCATCAACACCATGCTGCCGGCGGGCCTGGCCATCAAGCAGAGTTACGACAGTTCGGTGTTCGTGGAAGGTGCCATCCACGAGGTCTACAAAACCCTGTTCATCGCCATCGCCATGGTGATCGGCGTCATCTACCTGTTCCTGGGCAGCCTGCGCGCCATGCTGGTACCGGCCGTGACCGTGCCGGTGTCCCTGGTCGCCACCTTCATGGTGCTGCTGGCGCTGGATTTCTCGCTCAACATACTGACCCTGCTGGCGCTGGTGCTGGCCATCGGCCTGGTGGTG
Source organism: Gammaproteobacteria bacterium (assembly GCA_035527955.1). GTDB lineage: Bacteria > Pseudomonadota > Gammaproteobacteria > UBA9214 > UBA9214 > UBA9214. The sequence continues at coordinate 4,226 of DATKZN010000127.1, read as the reverse complement.
GACGACGCCATCGTGGTCATCGAGAACATTCACCGGCGCATGCAGCAGCACGGCGAAACGCGCCTGGTGGCAGCGTTCCGCGGTACGCGCCAGGTCGGCTTTGCCGTCATCGCCACCACGGTGGTACTGGTGGCGGTGTTCGTGCCGATCGCCTTCCTGCAGGGTGACATCGGCCGCCTGTTTGCCGAGTTCGCACTGACCATGGCGGCGGCCGTGTCGTTCTCCAGTTTTGTCGCGCTGTCGCTCTCGCCCATGCTGGCCTCGAAAATCCTGCCGCAGGATGCCCGGCATTCGCGCCTGTCCAGTCTGGTGGATCGCCTGTTCGGCAAGGTGCGGCGCGGCTATCACACCCTGCTGCAGGGTGCGCTGCGGCGCAGCTGGATCGTCGGCCTGGTGTTCGTCGGCATACTGGGCGGCTCGGTGTGGCTGTACCAGGCCATCCCCGATGAATACGCGCCCAAGGAAGACCGCGGTGTCTTCTACCTGATGGTGACCGGCCCGGAAGGCACCTCCTATCCCTATATCGCCGCCTACATGACCGAGATCGAACGGCGCCTGATGCCGCTTGTCGAGAACGGCGAGATCTCGCGCATGCTGGTTCGCGCGCCACGCGGCTTCGGCAATTTCGAGATCTTCAACACCGGCATCGTCATCAACGTGCTCAGCGACTGGTCGAAGCGCCGCTCGGCCTGGGACATCATGGATGACGTGCGCCAGCGGCTGAAGGACCTGCCCGGCGTGCGCGCCTTTCCGGTGATGCGCCAGGGTTTCGGGGCACGCATCCAGAAACCCGTGCAGTTCGTCATCGGCGGCGGCACCTACGAACAGCTGGCGCAGTGGCGCGACACCCTGGTGGAAAAGATCAACGCGAACAATCCCGGGCTGACCGGCCTTGACTGGGACTACAAGGAGACCAAGCCGCAACTGCGCGTGAATATCGACTACGACCGCGCCGCCGAGCTCGGTGTCACCATCGGCAGCATCGGGCGCACGCTGGAAACCCTGCTTGGGTCGCGCCGCGTCACCACCTACATCGACGCCGGCGAGGAATACGACGTGATCCTGGAAGGCGAGCGCGACACCCAGCGCACGCCATCAAGCATGGAAAACATCTACGTTCGCTCGGAGCGCACGCAACAACTGATACCGCTTGCCAACCTGGTACAGCTCGAGGAGTTTGCCGATTCGATCCAGCTGAACCGCTATAACCGGGTACGCGCCATCACGCTGGAGGCCAATCTCGCCGATGGCGTGTCGCTGGGCGATGCACTGCGCAGCCTCGAACAGATGGCAAGGGATTACCTGCCCAGCGAGGTCATCATCGACTACAAGGGACAGTCACAGGATTACAAGTCGTCCGGCGGCTCGATCCTGTTTACCTTCCTGCTCGGTATCGTGGTGGTGTTCCTGGTACTGGCCGCGCAGTTCGAAAGCTGGGTGCATCCGTTCGTGATCATGCTGACCGTGCCGCTGGCCATGGCCGGGGCCCTGCTGGGGCTGTTTGTTACCGGGCAGACACTCAATATCTACAGCCAGATCGGCCTGATCATGCTGGTCGGCCTGGCGGCCAAGAACGGCATCCTGATCGTGGAATTCGCCAACCAGTTGCGCGATGCCGGCCAGCCGTTCCGCGAGGCCCTCATCGAGGCCTCCGAAATCCGCCTGCGCCCGATCATCATGACGGGAATTACAACCGCCGCCGCCTCCGTGCCGCTGCTGCTGTCATCCGGTGCGGGCACGGAAACCCGTACCGTCATCGGCACCGTGGTCCTGTTCGGCATCCTGTCGGCGACCTTCTTCACCATCATTGTCGTGCCGGTAGCCTATGACCTGCTGGCCCGGCACACCGGCTCGCCAAAGCGCGTACGGCGCCAGCTGGACAAGGAACTGGCATCGAGCGATAAGTAGCGCCGCCCATCGGGTTGGCTGCAGGCATGCGGCATACCTCGCGGATGAGCAGGGTGATGATGCCTCGCACGCACCCTGCCGGAATCTACCCGGGGCATTTCCTCGCCTGTGCACGAATCCGGGGCGCCCGTCATGAACAGGCAATGATATTGTCATCCGGCAACCGACACCCTGTCGAAAACTTCTTTGACTGGAATCGTGATCACCCGGATCATCGGCTGCATGGCTGGCACACTGCGCCATCGGCAAACCCGGCATCAGCGTATTTCTCAGCTACCGCTCATCACCTTCCGCTAATATCCTCAGGCAACAGCCAACCGGATCAGGCATGCCTCGTTTGTATCCTGCACGGGCCTCACCTAGAATCAGATACGGACAGACTCATGTTCTGTCTGCAGCCAGGTAGAGGATATAACAACATGTACTCACACCTGTACACGATGGCCGGCATCCTGATGCTGGGCACAGTGGTAAACCTCGCGGCAGATGCAGCACAGCCCCAGACTGCCGGGACGGAAGCCGGCCTCCCTTTTCCTTCCAGCACCCCGGAGGACACCAGCGGTGAGACGGCGGCTGTCCCTGATATCCGCCCGACGCCCGGTGAATTGAAACGCCTCGAGGACCTCAACCTGTTATCCACGGCGCTGGTGACCAAGGCCGGATCCGGGTCGGCAGCAGCGCACAAGTTCCGGCTTGAGGCGCGCATGTATCGCGAGCTGTTGCGGCAGACAATGCTCGGCAACCGCGAACAGCCCGCAAACCGGCAGGTGCCGCAGCCACTATTGCTGGACATGGTGCGCATGTCAGCGCTGCTGCATTCGGCTGCTGACTGCAAGACAGGATTTATCATCAGCTGTCCCGCCGATCTCATGCAGCAGCTCCGGTCCCAGCAGGCCAGGATTACACAAGGCCTGAAGATGGCCAGGATGATGTATGACTAGGTTTCCTAGGTGAACGCGACCTTGCACCAGTTCGCAACAACTGTTTGGCAGATTGTCAGCGAATCTGCCTTCTGGGTAATCGCCAGCCTGCTGGTCGGCGGTCTGGTGCGCGAGTTTCTGCCCTCGAGCCGCTTCCGCACACTGCTGAACCGCAAGGGCCAGGTCGCCATGTTGGGCGCCATCGCGTTCGGCGCCATCCTGCCGATCTGCAGCTGCGGAGTCATTCCGCTTGCCATCAGCCTGTATCGCTCCGGTGTGCGACTCGGGCCCGTGATGGCCTTCGCGGCCGCGACGCCCATCATCAATCCCGCCGCGGTGATACTGTCACTCGCCCTGCTCGGCCCGCAGATCACGCTAGCCTATGTCACCCTGGGACTGGTGCTGCCTTACCTGCTTGGGCTGATCGCCGAACGGTGGGGGGAACCACTTGAAGTTAAATCCGTCGCAGAGGCGTCTGCCTGCTGCAGCGGCACCCAGTCATCAGGGCCGGCAGTGTCACCGGCATCCGGGAGCAGGCTGCTACCGCGTATCGCCGCGGGGCTCCGCTGGGGCTTCACAGACCTCGGTCCGACCATCGCCTTCTACATGACCATCGGGGTATTGCTGGCAGGTCTGATCGCCGCCTTCCTGCCGACAACCTGGGTGGACAGTTATCTGCGGGACAGCTCGGGTATCGCACTGCTGGCAGCAGGCGTGCTCGGCGCGAGCATCTATGTCTGCGCAGTCGGGCACATCCCGCTCGTGGCGAGCTTGCTCGCCACGGGGGCTGCCCCGGGAATCTCCATTGTGTTTCTGGTAACGGGCACGGCAACCAACCTGCCGGAACTGATTGCACTCTACAACACGATCGGCAAGCGCACTGTCGTCCTGTACGTCAGCGCCCTGATCACCGGTGCGATGCTGGCAGGTGTGGCCGTCAACGCCTGGTTGCTGCCCGGTTTCGAACCGGTATTCGATCCCTTGCGCAGTCTCGAGCTGGTTGACCTGGGGGAAGGCCTGCATCCGACAATAGGCAACGTCGTGAGTCTGGTATCAACGGCTGTGCTGATCGCCCTGGCGGGCCTGGGCATCTGGCGCTGGGTTGCGGCGCGTTTCAGCCGCCGCAGCGCCAGTGACGGGTCCGGCGACAGCTGCTGTTCCGGTTGATGCCAGCCTGATCAGCTCGCGTTTCTGCTGCGCGCCCAGCTCATCTGCCAGTAACGCCTCCCAGTCAGGCAAAGCCCTGCGAAATGCCTCGCGCTCGTCCGCATCGACCTCGTAAATGGCCATGCCGGCTTTTTTCAGTTCAGCCAGCGCCGCGGCCTCGCGTTGGTGTGCATCGTTGCGTTGCCAGACGGTGGTCTCACGCACGACTGCACCGAGTTTCTCCCGGCTCGC
>DATKZN010000126.1:0-17590 GCA_035527955.1 Gammaproteobacteria bacterium | reverse complement strand
CGAGAACACAGCGGATCGCATTGGCCCTCTCGGGATTGCTGATGCTTTTTCGCTTTCTCGTACCATTGGCCGCGATCGCCAATGAAGCCATTTTTGACCTATTCCTGGCGCCCGGATACGAAGAGGCATATCTACAGCTTGAAGGCACAACCGGAGAACTCGGCAGTGAAGAGAAGAGTTTTGTGCCTCCCGAAGGACAGACAGAACCCGAAAAGTCATTCTCCGATAAGTTGCGTGAATATTACGAATCGCTCAGGGAGAAGTCCGACGTCAGCTTCAAAATTGAAGAGTTCAAAATTGCAGCCAATAAGACCATTACAGATGTTATTAACCTGATCATCGTCTTTATGGTTCAAACCCTCCTGCTGCCCCTTCTCTTCGCCTGGCTTGGTTTCAGTATTGCGAAGGGCCTGGTGCGCTATGCGCTGGAAACACCAAAGGGAAATGCGTCGGACTCCGGTGGTTGAAAGCATAGTCCTCAAGTATCCTTCCAACTTCATACGAACGAAGTCCACAGTAGCCCATGACGGGACGCACTTTTCGGCGGAAGCCTTAGGGTGCTCCACCCGCTCCGTAGCGGCCGACTGTGGTGTCAGTTCGGTTTCGGTTCGCTCGGCAAAAACACAACTCGCTGACCTCGATCAAATTTAAACAATCGTGCGCGCCAAAATCTGCATTCAGTGCTCGGAAAAGCTCGGTATAGTCTCGGTTTCGGCCAATAAGAGGAACGATCACAAGAAAAACTGCTACGCTTCTTTATCTTTTAACATCAACAACTTGAAGTCCGTTGGGCTCATAATCCCTTGGTCCCAGGTTCGAGTCCTGGCGGGCCCACCACCTCCCATAAAATCATGGCCTTATGGTATCGGGACCGAGAGATGCGTAGTCCCTTGGTGCATCGCATGGCGGGGTGCACTGACAGCGCATTCCGGAGACCGCCTAACGCAGGTCGGGACGCCTCAGGGACACGAGACGCTCGTCTCAACCGCGGTCCTCAGGGGTCGATTCCCGGCGGGCACACCATCCATATAACGCATTGGCGTATATCGAGCGACACCGCCGCCCGAAAGTGGGCGATTTTTTATCCGGCGCACATCCGTGACCCGTAATTAGCCAATAGTCATATTTTCCATGCCCAGGAAAATGAGAGGCCCTCACTCGTGGACATCCCCCAGCATTTTATTTGTGCTGCGCAATACCTTGCTTTCCGCATGGATGGAATAAGGGAATTACCTAACCGTGTCTGATAAATGAATAATCCCGCCACAGAGTCGGTGCCGTACTCTCTCCTGCCCGCTGACGTCAAAATTATTTCACTATGCAATTCGGTATCATTCCTCTATACATAACATATACGTAAACGCCCTGTTGATCGAAGACAGGGAGACTGACCAAACTAACTCAAGGACGAGACGGGATGGCCCTACAGGATGTATCCAGAAATGGGGGCATTTCCATGATTCGGACAATATGTTCTTCCATCTGCGGCGCACTAATCTTTATCGCGGCGATAATCCCGCCAGCGATACTCATTCTTGATAGAGCCTTGCACTAACGTAGCACCGCCTCCCGACTATCCCCGGCTCTCGCCTAGGTTGGATCGCGGACAACAAGGTGCTTCTGAAATTCCTCACGAACGCCGCTTGGTATATTTCGTCGGCAATGCCTGCTCCGGATTGTCCGGCCAGGGATGCTTGGGATAGCGTCCCTTCATTTCTTTTTTAACCTCACTATAACTGCTCTTCCAAAACCCGGCTAGATCCTGGGTGACTTGCAGTGGACGCTGGGCAGGGGAGAGCAGGTGCAGCATGAGTTTGATCTTGCCCTTGGCGATGGTGGGAGTATTCAGGCAACCAAACATTTCCTGTAGCTTGACGCTAAGTACCGGGGGCGATTGTGTGTAGTCGATTTTGATGTTGGAGCCCGAAGGTACCGTCATTGTTTTGGGTGCCAGCTCCTCTAACTGCCTTGGCAAAGGCCAGGGCAGCAAGCCTGACAATATGCTTTGCAGGTCAAGCCGCTGGAAGTCACTGAGCTTGCTGATGGGATCCAGGAAGGGGGCCAGCCAGGTTTCAATAGTCATTAGCAAGTATTGGTCCGAGACATCGGGCCACAGCTCCAGCCCCAGCCTGTTCAATAACATCACCCGTGATTGCCATTGGCGGATTGAGAGATTCCAGGGCAGTAAGTTCAAGCCACGTTTTTTAAGGAGTTCAATCAGTGCATCACGCCTGGCCTCGACCGGGATCTGTTCAATCCGCTGTCGATGGATGACCAGTTTTCCGATAGTGCGAATATGTTCGGCATTAAAGCGATCAGTTTGTTCGTCCCAGTGCAGGGTGTCTTTTTCGCAGATTAATTCACTGAGTTGATTATCAAACAGCGCAGGATCCAGTGCGCAGGCCGAAAATATCCTGTCGTTACTCCCTTTGCCGTCCCTATTCACGGTACCGCCCAGTTCGGCCACTGCCAGCCACTCACTATTACTCAGTGCATCGCCTTGAGCGAGTGTGGCGGTACGACCGTTGCTTAGCAGGTAGTGGTTCTGGCGGTCAGGTTTACGGTGGGCAATACGGTCGGGGTAGGCGCAGGCCAACAGGAAGCCGATTGCGTTACCCGGGTTTAGCTGATTGTCTGTTGTGCACTGGTCAGCCTGTCTGGTTTGCACTAATCGTTCAAATATTCTTGCCTGCTGCTGCGTGCGTTTGAGCCAGCCTTTATATTGGCTGTGACAGGCTTGTTTTCCCAAGAGCACGGCAAGCTGCCCGGACAGATCGGCGCCATGGTCGCGTGCCAATGGGCTTCGATCTGCCAGTAAAGCCGCAAGCGCGGCAGCGTATTTACTTTGTTGCCAGGCGGCGCCGGTAATTAACATATGTGCCAGGCGCGGGTGGGCAGGCATCCTGGCCATTAATTCTCCGTGGGGGCTGAGTGAGCAGCTGCCCAGGGCAGGCGACGACAGGCTTAGATGTTCGCCTTTGATAGCACCCAGTCGCAGCAGCAAGTCCAGCGCCTGGCTCATGGGGCCGGATGGTGGCGGGTCCAGCCAGCGCAATTGATTAATATCATCAACGCCCCAGGCAATTAATTGCAATACCAGCGGGGCGAGATCCGCCTGCAGTATTTGCGGCATTGATTGCTGCGCCAATTGATCCTGTTGTTGTTCGCTCCACAGTCGGTAGCAATGACCAGCGGCCAGCCGCCCGGCGCGACCCATACGCTGGACACTTGAGTCCTTACTGATGCGCCGGGTCTGCAGGCGGGTCATACCAGTGGCGGGATCAAAGCGCGGTACACGGCAGAAGCCGGCATCAACCACGACATTAATGCCCTCAATGGTGAGGCTGGTTTCGGCGATGTCGGTGGCCAGTACAACTTTTCGTTTAGCCGTCATTGATTCAATGGCGCGTTGTTGCTCCCGCAACGGCAGGGCGCCATAGAGAGGTTGAATATCGATTTCCTGTAATTCCTCTGGAGACAGTCGACCGCCAAGATGTTGCATGACTTTATTGATTTCACCCTGGCCGGGCAGGAACACCAGCAGGCTACCGCTGTGCTTACGGATAATTCCAGGTAGTGCGTTGAGCACATAGTCGACAATATTGTCATCCGGGCGTTTGGCCTGGCCATAGTGAATGGTGACCGGGAACATTTTACCGGCACTGCGGATAAGCGGGGCATTGCCTAATAAGCTGGCGACGGCATCACCATCCAGGGTGGCCGACATCACCATCAGTCGCAAAGGCTTACTGGCGTCGCGAAACAACTCCCGGCTTTGCAGTGCAAGGGCGAGGCCAAAATCGGCGTCCATACTGCGCTCGTGGAACTCATCAAAGATTAACAGTGCAACCCCTTTCAATGAGGGATCATCTACCAGCATGCGTGTGAGGATACCTTCGGTGATAACCTCGATACGGGTGTGCGAGCTGATGCGGCTTTCTTGCCGAATACGATAGCCGACAGTCTGGCCTACTTCTTCATTTAAAAGTGATGCCATTCGTTGGGCGGCAGCGCGGGCAGCCATGCGCCGAGGTTCCAGCATAATCATGCGTTGGCCGGCCAGCCAGGATTCAGATAAAAGTGCCAGTGGTACCAGGGTGGTTTTACCCGCACCGGGTGGAGCCTCGAGCACCAGCTCATGATGTTGAGCCAATGATTGTTGCAGTTGCGGCAGTACCTCACTGATTGGCAGGACGGGCAGTGCAGCTAGGCCAGGTATCGTCGGAGGCATGGGAATCTCGGGATTTGAATATAGGCTGAATTAACGCTATTTTCCCTGTAAATCGCACCCTTGAGCAATCGCTGCCACTACTCTCTCCAGCCTGATCATACCGAGAACCTGCATGAATGGGCCACGTTGCCCTGAATGAATCCCGGTCATTTGCCTTGTATCCTGACATTGCTGAATTGCACCCGGATATGACCCGGCGTTTGCACGTTATTTTGAACCGCATCAGTTGACCGATACATTGAAGTCACAGATCGGTTGCTGTGATTGCGTGGATCAACTATTTACTGCAAATATCCGTTCATCTGGGTCAATCGAACGTGCAAATCAACACTACGCAACAACTAGCCCAGCAGCCCGTCAATACCTGCGACCAGTAATCCGAGTCCTGCCGTCCAGACGGCACAGGCAATCAGGTCATACAGTGTGTATCTGGCCGGTGACAAACCGCTGATGCCAGTGAGTAGAGGTACCACGCTTCGAATCGCGGTCATCAGGCGGCCGATGATGATGGCCAATTCCCCGTGCTTCACCAGCATCGCTTCTGTCCTGTCAAGCAGGTCCTTGCGCTTTATGGCGAATCGGGTGTGGTGAAACCTGGGACCAATCCATCTGCCCACATAATATCCGCTGTGGTCGGCAAGGGTGGCGCCCAGAAATGCCAGCGGCAGCATTTGCGGTAACGTCGCGATGCCTTGCGTGTATAGCACGGTGCAAACGCTAAGCAGTATGGCGCCGGATATGAAAAGGCCGATGCCGAGGCAGGCTTCCAGAAATGCGATGGCTGGCACAATGAACAGCGCGTACTCTTGGTACTTGTCTATCCATTCCAGGAATATATCACCGATGACATGTGCCTCGCTGTGGAACGAGGCGTATTTTAGCACTGGTGGTGTGGTAGCTCTAGGACTGCCTGTAGGGCGGTTTGTGAACCGCGGCAATGTGCTACCGGGAATCAGTTATTGATCGCGTCGAGGAATTTCCTGGCACGCTGGCCGAACCCGGTACTACATGTAATCCTTATATATAATTTCGCTAACCGGCAGAGGTCGACCCCAAAGCGACTATGAACTGGATATTTTCCCCATCCATGAAAGGCAAGTATCGGCTACCTGAGCGAATCGCTGGACGTGAATCTTATGTCGCTCGAAATTCAGGCTGGATCAAGGCAGTGGTTATTGAAAAAGTATGAGTCGGATAGCTTTATAGACCTGTGGCAATCGCCACCTGCCGCCTACGCCAGACAACCGGCCAGGAAATCGGCTACAGTAGCAACTGGACTCTAAACACGACTGCCACTCAAGACGGGGTGACGTCGGAAGTATACGCAAGGAACAATCATGACATTCGCTCAATCCATTCAAACATGCTTTTCTAAATATGCAGATTTCAACGGTCGAGCCAAAAGGCCTGAATACTGGTGGTTCTTTCTGTTTTTGTTTTTATTGGGCGCAGCGACCGGCTTCGTCAGCGAAGTTCTCAATGCCATTGTTAGCCTGGCTACTATTCTTCCCTGCCTGGCGGCCGGCGCACGCCGCCTGCATGACACCAACCGGAGCGGCTGGTGGCAACTACTGTGGATCATTCCCATCATCGGCTGGATTGTGGTCATCGTGTTCATGGCGCAAGAAGGGGAATCCAGTGACAACCCGTTCGGAGCCGTGCCTTCAGAGTGATTAAATTAGCACTTTGGCTCTTCGGCACCGGCCTGCCGTGGCTGGTCGGCGTGGCCAGACGCAGGATGCGATAACCTGCCAGGGATAGCCTCAGCCTGATAATCGGACAGGCTTTTTAGCTGCGGTTTAACTGTACAATAAACCGCAACTCCTCATCCTGGTTGGCCGGCCCGTGAGGTCGTTCCCGGGTAGCCAATTCCGCAACCGGTTTTTTTGATGACAACACCAGAGCAAATGCGACAGACGGTTCTGGCCCTACTGGATTCCCAGGCTCAAGGGGTGCTGGCGACCCAGCATGACCGGCAACCCTACACCAGTTTGATGTCCTTCACCGCAACACCTGACTTGCGCTGGATCGTGTTCGCTACCTACCGGGCCACACGGAAACACGCAAACCTGTTAGCGAACCCCCGCGCCTCGTTGCTGATCGACAATCGCACCAGTGAGTCGCTCAATTATAACGATGTCGTGGCCATCTCCGCACAGGGTGTGGTCAGCGAGGTCGACAGGGAGAGGCGCGCCGAACTGCTGCAGCTCTATCTTCGCAAACATCCGGAACTGAGCGATTTCGTTGCCGCTGCCGACTGCGTTTTGCTGCAACTGGAAGTTGAGTCCTACTACATAGTCAGCCATTTCCAGAGCGTCGCCGAGTTGCGGATGACATTCTAATCACTCCTGAATAACCCCCCAGGCTCTCCCTCATCACAAGGAGAACCCCACGAAGACCTTCAAATCCATTCCCGACCTCGATCAATTTCGAGGCAATGCCGCCCAGGTTTGTCTGTACACGCAGGTTGAAATCGGCAGAAGCAGGAACAGTCAGCAGCAAGCCTGCCGTGAAATACCGCATATCGATCATTCATCTACTGTCTCTATTGTTATCAGCCAATTTCGCTCAAACCCTGCAGGACATATCAGTTTTGCCAGGTACACGTTACGCCCGCATGCGTTCTGCTGAAAGCATGCTCACCTGGCAGGGTTACAGGCAAAATCAGGAACTTACCTGATTCTTATCGCATCACCCCCGGGGTTTTCTCAAGGCCGTTGCCGCAAGATCCGGCGGCCTTGCCGAATCGGGGAAAATTAACCCGATGTATTTCTAGGCTTTTCCGGAAACCGCTTGCCTCTCGAAATCTAATCCAATGATTTTAAATAGTTTTATCGGTTTTCTCGCTAAAGTCTCGATGTCCCGGACCGATGAATTCATGTGCAGGCGAACTCTCTTTCGGCGGCACGAACGACCTGATCAGTGACCGGCCATCCCGGCCAGGAACCCGGACCTACCCTGGACATGCTCGACGACAGTAATCACGAACAGCCCGGGAAACCTGCTGACGATACGAACACCGCAGCAACCGCTACCAGCCTGCCAGGCCTGCCGCAGAGCAGGCCGATGACCCGCCTGCAGTTACGCACCGGCCAGGCGCGGCTGCGCCAGCAGCAGACCCAGACCGAGCTCACCACCAGCATCATGGTCATGGCGATTGTCGCCGCAGTGTTCTGGAACGATATGCCGCGCATGCTGATTCTGGGCTGGATCCTCGCGCTATTGACAACACTGGGCACACGCTCATTGTTCATTTCTCTTATCAACAGCGGCACCATGCGCGACGAGAGTACCTACCAGGGAGACCGGCATGTCACCGGTGTCATGCTGACAGGTGTCTGCTGGGGCACACTCGGCATGGCATCGATTCAGTATGGCAGTTTTGTACAACAGGTATTCACACTCGAGGCGCTGGCCGGCATCACCCTGACAGCCTACATCTCCATGCAGGCTTCACCACGGACGCTGGCGGCATTTGTACTCCCGGCACTGACACCATTGACTGCGTACTTCATTCACAGCGGCGGAACCATCGGCTACGCACTTGGTGGTCTCGCCCTGACCTTTACCTTTGTCATGCTCTCATCCGCGCGCAGGATGCATGACATGCTGTCAAGGTCATTCAACCTGGGTGCGCACAACACCGAGTTGATCAAGAAACTCGTGACGACCAGGGAGTCGGCGGAGGATGCCCGGGAATATGCCGAGCGCGTCAATGCGGAACTGCAACTGCAGATCATGGAAAGGGAACTTGCCGAGGAACGCATATCCGCATCGGAAAAGCGCATGGCGGCCATCTTCGACAGCATGCAGGACACCATCTACCAGACCGATCTCGAAGGAACAGTGCTCTGGGCCACGCCGTCTGTAAAACACCTGCTGGGCTACGACGTCGATGAATTTCTGAACAGGAACATCAAGGATTTCTATATATTCCCTGACGACCACACCAACCTCAAGCATGCACTGGACATCAATGGCGGCCGTCTGCAGCACTTCGAAACACGACTGCTGCACAAGGATGGTACGCATATCTGGGTATCGGAAAACTCGCACTACCGCTATGACTGCAATTCAAATCCCGCCGGCATCGAGGGGACCATCCGCGACATCACCGCACTGAATCTCGCCAAGGAGGCGCTGCAGCAGGAGAAAGATCGCGCCCAGGTTACACTTGGCTCCATCGGGGATGGCGTGATTACCACCGACCTGAACGGTGATATCGAGTACATGAACACCGTTGCCGAGTAATCAACCGGCTGGAAACTCGAGGACGCCCGTGGCAGGCCCATTTTCAAGGTTTTCAATATCGTCGATGAAAAAACCCTGCAGACCCCGCCCAACCCATCGAGTTATTGCCTCGAAAAAGGCAAGAGCATCATGCTGGCCGGCAACCTGCTGCTGATGCACAGGTATCGAAACCAGCATCTGTCCGTCGAGGTCAACGCTTCGCCGATCCTGGATACGAATACGAATATCACCGGTGTGGTGCTGGTTTTCCATGACGTCACCAAACTGCGCGGGCTTGCCCGCAAGATGTCCTACCAGGCGAGCCACGATTCGCTCACCGGCCTGCTCAACCGCCGTGAATTCGAGAATCGCCTTGAACAGGCAATCGAGAATGCACACAAGGAAGGCAACCGTCATGCCCTGTGTTACCTGGATCTGGACAATTTCAAGGTCGTTAATGACACCTGCGGTCACATAGCCGGTGACGAGCTGCTCAAGCAGTTGACCATCAAGTTCCGCATGGACCTGCGCGAGGCGGATACGCTGGCAAGACTGGGCGGCGACGAATTCGGAATCCTGCTCGAAGGCTGCTCGATCGAAAACGCCTGCGAACTTGCCGAATCAATCAGGAAGATAGCCGAAAATTTCCGCTTCGTCTGGAACAATACCTTCTTCCGGATCGGCGCCAGCATCGGCCTGGTTCCACTGACCCGCACCTCAGGCTCTCTCACTGACATTATGAGTGCAGCAGACTCCGCCTGCTATGTCGCCAAGGAACAGGGCAGGAACCGCATACATGTCTACCAGCATAACGACGAAGCGGTGGCCGAACGGCATGGCCAGATGCAATGGGTTAACAGGATCCAGAACGTGCTGGAAGAGAATCGTTTCAGGCTTTATTTCCAGCCTATCGTAAAACTTAACTGCCAGCCAGGCGATGACAACAGGGCACATGGCGAAGTATTGATCCGCATGCTTGACGAGAACAACACCATCGTCGGCCCCGGTGCATTCATATCATCCGCCGAGCGTTACCTGCTGATGCCCGCCATCGACCGCTGGGTTGTATCAAACACCTTCAGGTTGCTGACGCTGGATGGCAAGCGCGCCGAGCAGCGTATCGGTACCGTCTGCATCAATCTCTCGGGTCAATCGCTATCGGACGAACGCTTCATGGACTTCCTGATCAGCGAGATCAAAGACAGTGGTGTTACGCCGCAATTATTGTGCTTTGAAATCACGGAAACCGCGGTGATTGCCAATCTTTGTACTGCATCGAAGTTCATCACCAGGCTGCGAGAACTCGGATGCCGGCTGGCGCTCGACGATTTCGGTGTCGGACTGAGCTCGTTCGGTTACCTCAAGAACCTGGCAGTCGATTACCTCAAGCTGGACGGCTGCTTCGTGCAGAACATGGTCTCGGACAATATAGATTATGCAATGGTCGAGGCGATCAACCAGATCGGCCATACCCTTGAAATAAAGACCATCGCGGAATACGTCGAGAATCACGAAACACTGGAGGCAGTACGCGATATCGGAATTGACTACGCACAGGGCTATTACATCTGCAAGCCGGTACCGATCGAGATCGGACTGTTCAGCGACGCAGCAATACCGAATCACCCTTGCAAGAATGAAACCAACCAGTCACGGCAAACCTCCGGCAGCTGATACATCAAGCCGTGCACGCGGCTGCTACTGCTGTTTTTTCTCAGCGGCTTCGATACTGTCCAGCTCGGCATCCATGTCTGCCTCGCTGAGTGGCCGGTAATCGCTGCCCTGTCGTGTTGCGTCAGCAGTGGATTCCGCCTGACGCACAAACCACCCGGAGAAGAATACGCCCAGCTCGAACAGGATCCACATCGGTATCGCCAGCAGGGTTTGTGAAATCACATCCGGTGGCGTCAGCAGCATACCGAGCACGAAGGCACCGACGATCACATACGGCCGCTTTGCGCGCAAGCCCTCCTGTGTTGCCATTCCCGTCCACACCAGCAACACCGTCACGATGGGCACCTCGAAGGCCGCACCGAAGGCAAAAAACAGTGTCAACACGAAATCCAGGTAGCGGCTGATATCCGTCATGACCGCCACACCTTCCGGCGCGGAACTGGTAAAGAAGGCGAAGACCAGCGGAAACACCACGAAATAGGCGAAGGCGGCACCGGCGTAGAACAACAGGCTGCTGGATACCAGCAGCGGCAGCACCAGGCGGCGTTCGTGACGGTACAGGCCGGGGGCGATGAATGCCCAGGCCTGGTACAGCAACCAGGGAATGCTGATGAACACCGCCAGGAACAGCGTCAGCTTGAACGGGATCAGGAACGGCGAGGCCACTTCGATGGCGATCATGCTGCTGTCTTCCGGGAGGTGCGCCAGCAACGGACCGGACAGCATGGAAAACAGGGTGTTCGAGAACGGCATCAGCGCGAGGAACACCACGGCCACCACCAGAACAATGCGCAGCAGGCGGTCGCGCAGCTCGACCAGATGGGAGATGAAGGGCTGTTCCGTGTCGGCCTGCTCCGGCGTTGCCGGATCCCTGTTATTTTTGCTGTTCATCCGCAGGATCTTCCGAAACCTGTTCCGGCAAGGCGCTGGCCGGCTCGTCGCGGCGGGTGACTTCCTTCGCTTGCAGCGGATCACCCGTCACTTCGTCGATCAGTTCTTCAAGCTCCGGCATCGACGTCTGCTTGGCAAGCGCCTTCTTCAGTTCGTCGGTTGCCAGTTCGCGGTCGATATCGGCCTTCACCGTGGACACGAAGCCACGCATCTTGCCAACCCAGAGACCGGCCGTGCGCGCAATGCGCGGCAGGCGTTCCGGCCCCACGACCAGCAGCGCAATGACGAAGATGAGGATGATTTCCGAAAAACCGATATCGAACATGCTGAACCCGGCAGCAAACTACCCGGTGAATAAAACTGTCTAAACCTTGTCCTTGTCGTGGCGGGTCGCCTCGCCGTCGATCACACGTCCTTCCTTGTCTTCGATGCTCTTGTCAGTGCCCTCTTCCTCGCCCTCACGCATCGACTGCTTGAAACCCTTGATGGCGCCGCCCAGATCCGAACCGATATTCTTCAACCGCTTGGCGCCGAACAGCACCAGCACGATAGCCAGAATAATCAACAACTGCCAGATACTAATACCCATCGATTCTCTCCATCTGCATCAGTGTACAGAACGTATAAGGGTGCGCGGTTACTTGCCGCGCGCTGCCTTTTCCTCAAGACCGGAAACGCCAAAGCGTCGCTCGAGCTCGGCCAGCACCGCCTGTGGCCCCAGGCCGCGCGCCGCCAGCATGACCAGGGTGTGAAACCACAGATCGGCCGTCTCGTGCACCAGGGCCTTATCGTCGGACTCCTTGGCGGCGATAATGGTTTCAGCGGCCTCTTCGCCCACCTTCTTGAGGATGGCGTTCATGCCCCGATCAAGCAGCCCGGCGACATAGGAGCTGTCGGCATCCGCGTTCTTGCGCGTCTCGATCACCGCAGCCAGCCGTTCGAGTGTATCACTCATATCCACCTTCCGTTCCGGTTCAGCGCTTGCCATAGATACTGTCAGGGTCCTTCAGGACCGGTTCCACGCTGGCCCACCGGCCGTTTTCCAGGCGCTGGTAGAAGCAGCTGCGGCGCCCGGTGTGGCAGGCGATACCGCCCAGCTGCTCGACCTGCAGCACGATCACGTCGTTATCGCAGTCGAGACGGATTTCCCGCACCTGCTGCACATGCCCGGATTCCTCGCCCTTGTGCCACAGCTTGCGCCGCGAACGTGACCAGTATACGGCCGTTTTGTCCTCCGCCGTGAGCCTGAGCGCCTCCCGGTTCATCCAGGCGACCATCAGGATCCGGCCATCCGCGGCGTCCTGCGCGATCGCGGGCACCAGGCCATTCGCGTCCCACTTGATTTCATCAAGCCAGTCATCGTTTTGCATAGCGTGTCCCCGGGGCCAACAGCAAGGTCGCCTTTCCCGGCAACGAACCGGCCGGCATGGTATCAGCAGAAACCACCAGGTCTATAGTGCATTTCGGGCGCGCCATGTATCGAAGCACACCACTTGCAAGCACGGGTGGCGGCAGCACTATATACGGACTTCGATGCCCAGGCCGGCCATGTAGCGCTTGGCATCGCCGACCGTGAACTCGCCGAAGTGAAAGATGCTTGCAGCCAGCACGGCGTCGGCCCTGCCCTGGATTACGCCCTCGGCAAGGTGCGCGAGCGTGCCCACGCCGCCGGATGCGATCACCGGCACCTCGACTGCGTCGCTCACGGCGCGTGTCAGGTCCAGATCGAAGCCGTCGCGCGTACCGTCACGGTCCATGCTGGTCAGCAGGATCTCACCGGCGCCGTTCGCCACCATGCGTTGCGCCCATTCAACCGCGTCTATGCCGGTCGGCTTGCGGCCGCCGTGGGTAAAAATCTCCCAGCGCCTGGCATCACCGGCAGCACTCACCTGCTTGGCATCGATCGCGACCACGATACACTGCGAACCGAAGCGGTCGGCAGCCTCCTTCACGAAATCCGGGTTCGACACCGCCGCCGTGTTTATACCCACCTTGTCGGCACCGGCATTGAGCATGCGGCGGATATCGCCGACCTGGCGGATACCGCCGCCGACGGTCAGCGGAATGAACACCTCGCCGGCCACCTGCTCGACCACGTGCACCATGGTCTCGCGCTGGTCCGAGCTCGCGGTTATATCGAGAAAGGTCAGCTCGTCCGCGCCCTGCTCGTCATAACGGCGCGCAATTTCCACCGGGTCGCCGGCGTCACGAATATCGACGAAGCGCACGCCCTTGACGACGCGGCCGGCATCGACGTCGAGACAGGGAATGATGCGTTTTGCCAGTCCCATGAAATGCGCTCAGTTCGCCGTGTCGCCGCACAGCTCGTCGGCGAGCTGTTGCGCCGCCGCCAGGTCGATGCTGCCTTCGTAAATCGCGCGACCGGTAATCGCGCCCATAATGCCCTCATCGGCCACATCGCAGAGCGCGCGTATGTCCTCCATGCTGGTGATACCGCCCGAGGCGATCACCGGTATATGGATGGCGCGCGCCAGCTCGACGGTCGAATTCACGTTCACGCCGCTCATCATGCCGTCACGGCCGATATCGGTGAACACGATAGCCTCGACACCGTCGTGTTCGAAACGCTGCGCCATGTCGATGACCGAGTGATTGGACAGCTTTGACCAGCCATCGATGGCCACCTTGCCTTCTTTCGCATCCAGCCCGACGATGATGTGTCCAGGGAACTCGAGACACAGGTCATTGACGAAATGCGGAGCACTGACCGCCTTGGTGCCGATAATGACATACTGCACACCGGCATCGAGATAGGCCTGCACGGTTTCCTCGTCGCGGATACCCCCGCCCACCTGGATCGGCAGGTCCGGGAATGCCTCCGCGACCGCCTTGATCGCCAGCGCATTTACCGGCCGCCCCTCGAAAGCGCCGTTCAGGTCGACCATGTGCAGGCGGCGTGCGCCGGCATCGACCCAGCGCTGTGCCACCTCGACCGGGTCGTCGCCGAACACCGTTTCGTCCTCCATGCGACCCTGGCGTAACCGCACGCAACGCCCGTCTTTCAGATCAATCGCGGGTATTATCAACATAAATCAGGGCTCTCCATTCCAGGCAATAAAATTCGCCAGCAATTGCAAACCGGCATGCTGGCTCTTTTCCGGGTGAAATTGCACGGCGAACAGGTTGTCGCGCGCGACGGCGGATGCGAAATCCTGGCCATACGGCGTCGTGCCCGCGATATGCACGGGATCCGTCGGTACGGCATAGTAGCTGTGCACGAAATAAAAGCGGCTGTCCGGGGGAATATCCTTCCACAGGGCGTGCGCACGGACCTGGTGCACCTGGTTCCAGCCCATGTGGGGAATCTTGAGACGCAAACCCGAAACCGGGTCCGGCATATCGCTTCTGAAGCGCAACACACTGCCAGGCACGATGCCCAGACAAGGGGTGCCGTCATTTTCCTCACTGGCGTCAAGCAGGGCCTGCAAGCCGAGACAAATACCCAGCAGGGGGCGTGTGGCGGCAGCCTGCCTGACCACATCATCCAGCCCGGTACGCTGCAGTTCGGAAATACAGTCACGAATCGCACCGACCCCCGGAAACACGACGCGATCAGCGGCAAGGATTGTCGCTGGGTCGCTGCTGACAAACACGCGCTCCTTGCCGGCGACATGCTCGATCGCCTTGGCAATGGAATGCAGGTTGCCCATGCCGTAGTCGATAATTGCGATTGAAGACATAACGTAAGTGCCGTATATCGGTTACCCGTGGCTGCGGGTTACGGGTGCAGTCAGAGACTCCCCTTGGTTGACGGCAGTTTGCCACCCATAGCCGCGTCAATCTCCAGGGCCATGCGCACGGCACGACCAAACGCCTTGAAGATGGTCTCGGCGATGTGGTGCGCATTGTCGCCGCGCAGACAATCGATGTGCAGCGTCACCAGTGCATGATTGGCGAATCCCTGAAAAAATTCGTGCAGCAGGTCGACGTCGAAATCGCCGATCCGGGCACGCGGATAGGATGCATGATATTCCAGGCCGGGCCGTCCGGAAAAGTCGATCACCACGCGTGACAGTGCTTCGTCGAGCGGGACATAGGCATGGCCGTAACGCCGGATGCCGCGCTTGTCGGCAAGCGCCTTGCCAATCGCCTGGCCGAGCGTGATACCGATATCCTCCACCGTGTGGTGGGCATCGATGTGCAGGTCGCCCCTGGCCTTTACGTCCAGGTCAATCAGGCCATGACGCGCAACCTGGTCGAGCATGTGATCGAGGAACGGTACGCCGGTGTCGAACACGCCCTTGCCGGTCCCGTCCAGGTTGACGGACACGCTGACTTGCGTTTCCAGTGTATCCCGCTTGATTGCAGCCTGTCGCTGTGACATTGGTTTTTCCCGTCGATCAGAAAATCATCAGAGCCCGGAATATAGTAACAGCATGATACGCGGTTACACCCGCCATTTTTCATGAAAAAAGACAGGGTTTTCAAGTCCTGGCAGACCGGGCAGCCGACGGCTCCACCTCCAGCCAGAAGGTAACCGGGCCGTCATTGACCAGTTCAACCTGCATATCCGCACCGAACTGCCCGCTGCCGACCGGATTGTGTCGCTGCCGCGCCAGTTCGACCAGAAACCCGAACAACTGCTGACCTTGCTGCGCGTCGGCGCCCGGTGTAAAACTCGGGCGCATGCCATTGCGCGTGTCGGCAGCCAGCGTGAACTGCGGCACGAGCAGCAGACCGCCGCCCGCCTGGCCCAGGTTCAGATTCATCCTGCCCGCAGCATCGGGAAACACCCGGTAACCGAGCAGCCGCTCCAGCAGGCGGCGCGCTTCGCTCTCGCTGTCGCCCTGCTGCACACCCACCAGCACCAGCAAGCCGCGGTCGACCGCCGCGATCGTGGTCCCGTCGACCGTGACGTCCGCACGGCTGACGCGTTGCAGCAGTCCGATCACCGGAAGCGCACCCCGAACTGGTTGGTCGCGGTGAGCAGCGCATCCACGATGCCTGGCTCGGTGGCAGAGTGGCCGGCATCCGGAATAATTGCCAGGCGTGCCTGCGGCCACGCCCGGTGCAATGCCCAGGCCTGTTCCAGCGGACATACCACGTCGTAGCGGCCGTGCACGATCACCCCAGGGATATCCCGCAGGCGCGCGGCATCGCACAGGATCTGGTCCTGCTCCAGGAAACTGTTGTTCATGAAATAGTGGCATTCAATGCGCGCCAGGCTGAGCGCAGTCGACGGGTTGGCGAAATGGTCGACCACCGCCGACTTCGGCAACAGCGTCGATGCGCGCCCTTCCCACAGCGACCAGGCCTTCGCCGCGGCCATCATCGCGACTTCGTCGGTACCGGTCAGCCGGCGATAATACGCACTGACCATGTCGTTACGCTCGTCTTCCGCAATGACATCACGATAATCCTGCCAGTAATCAGGCAGCACATACGAGGCGCCGTCCTGGTAAAACCAGGCGATATCCCGCGGACGGCACAGAAATATCCCCCGCAGGATCAGGCCCAGCACGCGTTCCGGGTGCGCCTGGGCGTACAGCAGGCCCAGCGTCGAACCCCATGATCCGCCGAACACCACCCAGCGCTCGATTCCCAGCATGATGCGTATCGTTTCCATGTCAGAGACCAGTGCCTGGGTGGTATTCCCGGCCAGACTCGCGTGCGGCCTGGACCTGCCACAGCCACGCTGGTCAAACAGTATGATGCGGTAGACCTGCGGATCGAAAAACTGTCGATGATAGCGCTCGCAGCCGGCACCCGGACCACCGTGCACGAACACCACCGGCAGACCTTGCGGATTGCCGCATTCCTCGGCGTACAGGTGGTGCCCGTCGGAGACCGCGATTTCGTGCGTCCTGTAGGGCTGAATGGGAGGAAACAGTTCCTGCATGTGATAGTCCGGTTCTCGTAAAGTCAGTTGCAGCCGTTCTGCGCTCGAGCGGCGATCCTGCGGGCAAAAATAAGGGCGTGCAGTTGCACGCCCTTATCTGTCGACAAGTTGCCCTTGCCGTTTACGCAGACCGCCGGTTGCTGTCAGATAAACAGGCAGACGTCGGATTTTTGCGCGACAGGCAGGAAGGATGTGGCGCCGACGTAATCGGTGACCTCGGGGATGAAGTCGCTGGAGTTGAAGCCGAACACGTCGACCGTCATCTGGCAGGCGACCATTTTCACATCGGCCTCGAGGCACAGGCCGCGCAGTTCCTCGACGGTGGCGACGCCCTTGTTACTGAAGGTCTTCTTCATCAGTCCGGTGGCCACCTTCTCGAAGCCCGGCACGCCGGCCATGAGCAGGTTGGGCATGGGCCAGGAGTAATTCTGGAACCACTTCGGTCCGAACGGCATCTTCATCGGCATGGCCGGGTTGCCCAGCGGGCTGACCTGCGCGGTGAGGTCCTTTTTCAGCAGCAGCAGGCCGTAGAAGGTGAAGAAGATGGTGACATCCCAGCCCAGCGCCGCGGCGGTGGAGGCGAGAATGAAGGGCGGGTAGGCCCAGTCCAGCGTGCCCTTGGTGGCGATGATGGCCATGGACGGCGTGCGGGAGGCGTCGATCTCTTCCAGCTTTTTCGGTAACAGTTCGTCCAGTTTCTTGTC
>DATKZN010000125.1:0-4277 GCA_035527955.1 Gammaproteobacteria bacterium | reverse complement strand
CGTGACCCCGTTGCAGCTGGCACAGGCCTATGCCGTGCTGGCCAGTGACGGCATCCGGCGCTCCATCACCTTCCTGCACGATGTGCGTGTTGCGGAGGAGCGTCGCGTCATGCCGGCCGCGATTGCGCGCGAGGTACGTAGCATGCTGGAGCAGGCCGTCGGTCCCGGGGGCACTGCACCTGAGGCGCGCGTCCCGGGCTATCGCGTCGCCGGCAAGACCGGCACGGTGCGCAAATCAGAGCCCGGCGGTTACTCGGACAGCAAGTATCTGTCGGTCTTCGCCGGCATGGCGCCCGCCAGTGACCCGCGCCTGGTGATGGTGGTGATGGTCGACGAGCCGGGCGCTGGCAAGTACTACGGCGGCCAGGTGGCCGCGCCGGTGTTCTCGCGCGTGATGGCCGGTGCGCTGCGCCTGCTGGCCGTGCCGCCGGACGATGTGCCGTTGCTGCAGACCCGCCGCAAGGACGCGGAGGAGCCTGCATGATGGCGGTGGAAAAAATTCAGCTGGAGCACACGCTCGCTGGTCTGCTGCAGGACTTCTGCGGGCCGGCGGTACGACGTGACATCAGGGTCACCGGGCTGGCGCTCGACAGCCGCAAGGTGCAGTCCGGCGACCTGTTCCTCGCCGTCGCGGGCACGCAGACGCACGGCCTGCAGCACGCGCGCCAGGCCGTCGCGCTGGGTGCCGTGGCGGTGGCGTGGGAGCCGGTGGAAGGCAATGCCGGGCTGGCCGAGATGGCGGCGCTGCTGCCGGCGCCGGCTGTGGCGATACCGAAGCTCGGCCAGGTGATCGGCCTGATCGCCGACCGCTTCTACGGCCACCCGTCGCGCGGCATGTTCATGATCGGCGTGACCGGTACCGACGGCAAGACCTCCTGCAGTCATTTCATCGCGCAGGCACTGAACAGCGCAGATCGCCGCTGTGGCCTGGTCGGTACGCTGGGTTATGGGCTATACGGCGAGCTGGCAACGGCGACGCATACCACGCCGGATGCGCTCACCATGCAGCAGTTACTGCTTGCCATGCAGCAGCGCGGCGCACGCTGCGTTGTTTCCGAGGTTTCCTCGCACGCCATGGACCAGGGACGTGTCCGTGGCGTGTATTTTGATCTGGCCGTGCTGACCAACCTGTCGCGCGACCACCTCGACTACCACGGCAATGTCGAGGCCTATGCCGAGGCCAAGCGCAAACTGTTCCACGCGGATGGCCTGCGCTATGCCGTGATCAATGCCGACGACGGTTTCGGCAGCGCCCTGCTCGACGATATCCCGCCGGGCGTCGCGCCGGTTGCCTACCGGCTGGAGAATGAACCGTTTCGCACGCGCTTTCCCGCGCAATGGGTGATCGGCCGCAACCTGCAAACCGACATGCACGGCATGCAGCTGGACGTGGTCACCCCGTGGGGCAGCGGCACGCTGCGCTGCAAGCTGCTGGGGCGTTTCAATGCCAGCAATCTGCTGGCCGCGCTGGCCAGCCTGTGCGTGACGGGCCTGCCGTTCGACGAGGCGCTGCGGCGCCTGGCGCAGACCTGCACCGTGCCGGGGCGCATGGAGTCGTTCACTGCCGGCAGCGGTCATCCGCTGGTGGTGGTCGACTACGCGCACACCCCGGCCGCGCTGAAGGCCGTGCTCAAGTCACTGCGTGCGCATTGCGGCGGTAAACTGTGGTGCGTGTTCGGTGCCGGTGGCGACCGTGACCGCGGCAAACGACCGGAGATGGGTGCCGCCGCCGAGTGCCATGCCGATCATCTCGTAGTGACCGATGACAATCCGCGCACCGAGGACCCCCGGCAGATCGCCAGCGATATCTGTGCCGGTATAAAGCAGCCACGCAAGGTGCGCGTCGAGCACGATCGCGCACAGGCCATCGCCTGGGCGATGCGTGCGGCCGGTCCGGACGACATCGTGCTGATCGCCGGCAAGGGCCACGAAACCGTGCAACAGGTGGGTCACCGGATGTTGCCGTTCAGTGACCGCGAGCGCGTGCAGGCCGTGGCGCGGGAATGGGCGCAATGATGGCGATGCAGCTCTCGGAAGCCGCACAGGTACTGTCAGCTGCGCTGACCGGCGCCGATGTGGCGTTTCGCGGTGTGAGCACCGACAGCCGCCGGCCCATGCCGGGGGCGCTGTTCTTCGCGCTGCAGGGTCCGAACTTCGATGGTCATGCCTACGTCGAGGCCGCGCGCGCGCAAGGTGCGGCCGCGGCGGCGGTAAGCAAACCCTGTGCGTCAACGTTGCCGCAGATCAGCGTCAGCGACACACGCCTCGCGCTCGGCCAGCTTTCGGCGCACTGGCGCAGCCGCTTCGACATCCCGGTCATCGCCATCACCGGCAGCAACGGCAAGACCACGGTACGCGCCATGACGGCCGCGATCCTGGCGCGCTGCGGGCGTGCGCTGTCGACCCAGGGCAACCTGAACAACGACATCGGTCTGCCGCTGACGCTCGCAAGGCTCGATGCAGCGGATGATTACGCGGTCATCGAGATGGGCGCCAATCATTCCGGCGAGATCGGCTACCTGACCGGCATCGCGCGCCCCACTATCGGCGTGGTGACCAATGCCGGGCCAGCGCATCTCGAGGGTTTCGGTGACCTGCCCGGGGTGGCGCGTGCCAAGGGCGAACTGTTCGCCGGACTGGCTGCTGGCGGTGTCGCGGTGATCAACGCCGATGACGACTTTGCGCCGCTGTGGCGGCAACTGGCCGCGCACTGCCGCATTGTCGAGTTCGGCCTGCGTACCGAATGCGATGTCACCGCACGCTGGGATGGCGATGCCGACGGCAGCGCTGTCGAACTGGTCACGCCGCAGGGCAGCGTCGCACTCCACCTGCCACTGCCGGGACGCCACAACGTGATGAATGCCCTGGCGGCGGCGGCCGTGGCCCAGCTGGCAGGCGCCGGGCTGGACGACATCCGGCAGGGGCTGGAAGCACTGGCGCCAGTTGCCGGTCGCTTCAATGTGCATCACCTGTCGGGTGATATCACGCTGATCGACGACACCTACAACGCGAATCCCGGATCGCTGCAGGTCGCTCTGGATGTGCTGGTGCAGGCCGACGGCGACACCTGGCTGGTGCTGGGCGACATGGGCGAGCTCGGCGCCGGGGCCGCCGACCTGCACCGGCGCGCCGGCGAGCAGGCGCGTGCCGCCGGCGTCACGCGCGTGTACGGACTGGGCGAGCTGGCGCGCGCCGCGGTGGAGGGCTTCGCCGGTCCCGGTGCGGCATTCGATTCACTCGAGCAGCTGCTGGACGGATTGCGCGAGGAGCTGTGCGGCCCGTTGCACATCCTGGTGAAAGGTTCGCGGCGCATGCGCATGGAGCGGGTGGTCGACGCATTGCTTGCCACACTGCAACCCGATGCGCCGTCATCACGGGAGAACCACTGATGCTCCTTTCCCTGGCCGAGTACCTGAGTCAGTATCACAGCGGATTCAATGTATTCCAGTACCTGACCCTGCGCGCCATCCTGGGCGTGCTGACCGCGCTGGTGATTTCCTTTCTGATCGGTCCGGAGATGATCCGCCGGCTGGGCCGTTACCAGATCGGTCAGCCGGTGCGCGATGACGGACCGCAGACACACCTGGTCAAGGCCGGTACGCCGACCATGGGCGGTGCGCTGATCCTGGTCGCGGTGGCGATCGCCACCCTGCTGTGGGCGGACCTGACAAACCGCTATGTGTGGGTGGTGCTGCTGGTGACGCTGGCCTTCGGCGCCATTGGCTGGGTCGATGACTACCGCAAGCTGGTATTGAAGAATTCGGCCGGCATCTCCGCCGGCACCAAGCTGGCCTGGCAAAGCATCATCGCGCTGGCCGTCGCGGTATTTCTCTACATGAGTTCCGCGTCACCGGCCGAGACATCGCTGATTGTGCCGTTCTTCAAGGATATCGCTATCAACCTCGGCTGGTTCTATGTCGTGCTGGCCTGGTTCGTCATCGTCGGCTCCAGTAATGCGGTCAACCTGACCGACGGGCTCGACGGGCTGGCCATCCTTCCTACCGTACTGATCGCCGGTGCGCTGGCCGTGTTCGCCTACGCCACCGGCAACGTCAAGTTCGCCGTCTACCTCGGTATTCCCTACGTGCGTGATGCCGCGGAAATCGCCATCTTCTGTGGCGCGCTGGTCGGTGCCGGGCTCGGCTTTCTCTGGTTCAATGCCTATCCCGCCATGGTGTTCATGGGTGATGTGGGCGCGCTGGCGCTCGGTGCGGCCCTCGGTATCGTCGCCGTACTGGTGCGTCAGGAACTGGTGTTCATGGTGATGACCGGGGTGT
>DATKZN010000124.1:0-10819 GCA_035527955.1 Gammaproteobacteria bacterium | reverse complement strand
GCCCGGTGTACGGATCATCGAGTTGCGGAAATTCGTGCAGTACACCGGCCATTTCGTTGCCGCGTTCACCGCAACCCACGTAGATGATGACTTCGGCGTCGCACCACCTGGCCAGGGTCTCCTGCAACACGGTCTTGCCGGTGCCAAAACCTCCCGGCATGGCGGCGCGACCGCCGCATGCCAGCGGGAACAGGCTGTCGAGGACGCGCTGGCCGGTAAACAGCGGTCCTTCCACCGGCAGGTGTGCCGCAACCGGGCGCGGCTGCCGCACCGGCCAGCGGTGTGCCATGGCGATTTCACGTTCTTCATCCGGACCGCAGCGCAGGACGAGCAGCGGGTGATCCTCGCTGTAGTCGCCGGCCGGCACGACCGTGACGACTTCGCCCTCGCAGCCCGGCGGTACGATACAGCGTTGTGAGCGCGCATCCTTGCGCTGGACGCTGCCGAAGATACTGCCGGGCGTCAGCCGCTGTCCGGGCCGGACCGATGGCGTGAAGGGGTAGCGCTGGTCACCGCGTGTCTGCACGGCGCCGGGCTCGGTGTATCGCCCCTGGCTGGCCAGCGGGCGCAACAGGCCATCGAAAATATTACCCAGCAGCGAGGGCCCGAGTTTGACCGACAACTCTGAACCGGTGCCGGTGACGGGGTCTCCCGGCCGCAAGCCGCTGGTGTCCTCGTAGACCTGGATGACGGCCTCGTCATCCTTGATGCGGATCACCTCGCCAAGCAGGCGTTGCCGGCCAACCAGCACGGTCTCGTTGACGCGGAAGGGGCGGTGCGTGCCGGCGCCCAGTACCGACCCGCTGATCCAGGTGATGCTGGCATCACTCATGGCAATGCTGGTATCGGAAGACATGGCGTGAACAGGCCGGCCCCTCATGCCGGGGTCGCGTGCTGTTTGCCGATTTCGGCGAGCAACAGCGCCTCGATGCGGGTGCGTTGTCGCAGCAATCCCTCGATACTGCCGTCCACGCAGGCGCCGCCGGCGCTGATCCGCAGCCCCGCGGTGATACCGGCTTGCGGCTCGAGACGCGGAATGCAATCGATCTCCCTGCGCAGTTTGTCCTGCAGTGCGTTGCCTTCATCTGCCGGCCAGTCCGGCGGGTGCTCGATCAGCCAGTGCCTGTCCATCAGCATCGATGCGGCTGTATCGACCAGGTGGCTGATCCACTGTGTCCTGTGTTCGCCATGCTGCCAGTGCTTCAGCAGTGCCTGCTGCAAGGGTTGCCAGGCTGCGTCCAGAAATGCCTGGTCGGCCTGCTGGCGCAAGTGGCGCAGGCGGGTTTGTTCCTGCGCCTCTGCCGATGCGATGCGCTGCCGGATCTGTTCGCGAAGTTCTTCCAGGTCCTGGTGGGCACGGGTCCGCGCATCGCGGTAAGCCTGCCTGACAATTTCTTCAGCCTGATGTTCTGCCGCCTCGATCATCCCGTGGCAACGCTTTTCACGTTCACGCTCGACCACGTCGAGCAGGTGCTGCAGCTGGGCATCGACCACGGCTGTCGGGGTACTCATTCCAGCACCCCGAGTTGAATGCGGATGCGCGAGGCCAGGTCAGGCATGGGGGCCTCGCCGTGAACATCGGGGACGATGACGACCTGGGGGTCGATTCCGGCCAGCAGCCGGTCCAGGGTTCCGGTCGGGACATGCTGTGCGGTGCGCGCGCAGATCAGCACCAGCGGCGCCTCCCGGGTGGCCTGCTCCAGCGTTTGCAGCACCTTGTCGGCCTGGGGTGTATGGACGCGCAGCCCGGCCAGGCGAAAGCCGGCCGCACTCACTTCGTCACCGATGAAAACGGGTATCGACTGGGTCGCTGGCGGTGCGCGCGGGTCCACTACAGGACCCGGTTGAGGATCAGGATCGAGATGATCAGGCCATAGATCGCGATACCTTCGGCAAGACCGACGATGATCAGTGCACGACCGCGCATGTCCGGATTTTCGGCAATCGCGCCAAGCGCCGCGCTGCCGACGCCCGCGACCGCGATGCCGGCGCCCAGCGATGACAGCCCGGTCGCCAGGGCGGCGGCGACAAAGCCCCAGCTGACGGTGTCGGGCGCCAGTGCCTTGCCCGACGCGGCGGCGCTTTCCACGGCCCAGGCGGGCGACCACAGGAACAGGAGGGTCGCCAGGAGACCGAAGGCGGCTGTCATCGCCAGCAAGACCACGGTGCCACTCATGCGTTTCGTCACAGCTCTCTCCTTATAGTCGTCGTGGAGGCGGGAGCCGCCAGCGGACGGAACATTCGCCCGGTGCATTGCAGGAAGCGAATAAAGAACTCGAACAGGATCAGGCGGGTGGTCTGTATGGTCACCACCAGGCCTTCGAGCATTATAACCACCAGATTGCCTGTCAACAGTATCAGGACCTGTGCAGCCAGGCTCTCTGTCGACCCGGCAAGGGTGATAAAGGCCAGGGAAAGCCCCCCGTGGGCGAGGGCGAAGGCGCCCACGCGCACAAAGGATATCGTGTTCACGATCAGCTGGAAGATGCTTTCCAGTAATGCCCCGAGCGCTTTCAACAGTGTCGTCGGGACCTCGCGTGGCGACTGCAGCAGATGCCCGGCGAAATACCAGGCTATGGCCAGCACGCTGATGACCAGGCTTTGCGGGGCGGCGGCGCTCGCGAGGAGGCTGAGGTACAGGACGATGACTGCCGCCTCGATTTGCAGCCATTGCACAATCATGCCACGCCACCAGAACTCCACGCCGTTGAGCAGCAAGCCAAGCAGCAGCACCACGATTCCGCCAGCCAGCGGTACCAGCAGCACCGGCAGGGGGTTCTCGAACGGGTGCAGCCAGAGCGCGGGTATCAGATCCTCGCGACCGAAGACGCTGCCAAAGACAAAGCCGAACAGGATGGCGGCGAGGCCGCTGGCGATCAGGATGCCCGTTATGGGCCAGCGTTTTCGCAGCAGCAGGCCGGCGATCAGCAGGACCAGGCCATGGCCGACGTCGCCGAACATATAGCCAAACAGGAGCGGTGCCAGGATCGCCAGCAGGCGGCTGGGATCGGCCTCGTCGGCAGCCGGGGTGCCGAGCAGGCGGGCAAACACCTCAAATGGCCGGGCCCACCACGGGTTGCGCATCACCATGGGCGGCGCAATGTCCTGCGGGGCCGGCGGGAAGTCGAGAATGGCACTGATCCCGGCATCTGCCAGGGCCTTTCTCAGGCCGTCGCTGCCGGCATCCCTGCTCCAGCCGGTGACCCAGGCAAAATTCTCCGTGACAGGCAGGCTGCTGACATGTGTCAGCAGCCACTCCAGGCGGTTGATGCTGTTCAGGGCACGGGCCAGCTGATGGGTCACGGCCAGCCCGTCGAGTTGATTGCGGATCTCCCGCAGGCGCGCATCCAGTGCGGCAGCGCGTGCAATCATCTGCTGCAATGCGGCGCTGCGTTCGGCCGGCAGGGTCGGCGGCAGTTTCAGTGCACGGCCCCTGACGGTTGCCAGTTCGCTGGTGAGCGACTGCATGCTCTCCGCGGGTCCTGCCGCAACGATGAATTCCTGCGTCCCGTCACCGAGCCGCCTGAACAGGACGTTTCCCGGCAGGTGCTCGAGCGGTGTGTCGGCGGGCAACACGTAGACCTGTCCGGTCATTACCGGCCCGGCCGCGGCGAACAGTGAGAAGTCGAGCCCGTCAAGCCCGTCCAGCTGCAGCAGGGAAACCAGTAATGTCACGTCCGTGCTTTCGCCGGTGATGGATTCCAGTTCCTGTATCAGGGGAGATGCCTGTGCTTCCCAGTTGCGCAGTGTCTGCAGGGCGTCGTCGAAGATGTCACTTGGCTTGCCGGGTGCCACGGGTGTCGACAGGTCCGGCGGCGGCCAGTAGGCATGATAGCGGCGCTCGAGTCGGCCAAAAGCCTCGAGCCGCGCGTGTAAATCCGTGAGGTCGAGCCGGGCGTGAGTTTCGCTGCGGGTTTCCAGTTCGACGTTGTTGGTGCGGGCCAGCGCCTCCAGTGCGCCAGCGAGGTCTTCGCGCGAGGTCAGCAATTCGAACCAGCGCGCCTGTTCCGGACGCAGGCTCACCGGGTTGTCTCCCGGGGGCCGGTGAACAGGGCGCGATCGACGAGGTCCGCGCGCAGGCGCTCCAGGTCCAGGGCCATGATGCCAAGGTGGGCACAGGCGGCGGCCGGCTGGAAACTGTAGCGGCGGAATGCGGCTGTGAACCGGTTCAGCAGGCGCTCGCGGTGCCGGTCAGTCCCGCTGACGGTGTCCAGGCGTATCTCCCGAATCTGTCCGAGCAGCAGCTGCCCGATGTGTTGCAGGCCGGCGGTCTGCCGTGGTGACTTCGGCCACAGGCTGCGCCAGTGATCATGCCATGCCTGTGGCAAGGCGATTTCCCGTTGCCATGCCATGGCCAGCCAGGCATAACCTGACTGTTCCAGTGCCGCGGCGCGCGTGGCGGGATTCTCGCTGGTGCAGGCGCGCAGTTCGGGGTCATCGAGCATCCAGGCGGGCGCGGTGTTTCCCTCGAGCAGGTATTGCAGGGCCGGCAGATCGGGCAGCTGCGCGAGGGCACGCACCACGACGGTCCAGCGTGCCGGCAGCCAATGGGCGATTTCACCGACATACCCGCGGTAGTGACGTCTCAGGGTCAGTTCGATGTCATGGCTGTTGTTGCCGCCATGTAGCCCGGCAGTCCAGGCGTGCAATGGGGTTTGACTTGCTGCCTGCAGGTAGCTGGCAAGGTCGCCGCTGCCGTGCAGGCGCCGCCAGAGTCGATCATCCGCGCGGTCTCCGAGGCGGGCCTGCAGGCGGGCCTGGGCGTAGCGGAACTGCGCCGTCTCCCGCATTCAGGGATCCCTGGGCGGGTTACCTGCCGGTATCACTCCTGTCAGGGTCAGGGCGAGGGCCTCGATCACTGACGTCAGCGCAGTCTCGTCCAGCCGACAGGTGGATTCACCGGTTTGGCTGGCAGCTGCGGTATGTTCGAGTTCCCGGAGCTCGCGGGTGAGTTTGCCATTGCAGCGCATGTGGCATATTGCCAGGCGTTCGTTGGTCCGCCTGGCGATGTGATTGGCCCGTAGCTGTGCGGCCTGGCGAATCTTCACGGCGTCACGCTCGCATGCCTCGACAGCCTGCTCGGCACCGCGCTCTGCCTGCAGCACCTGGTTCATGGCGTGTTCAACCGTCGCGGATGACCGGTTCTCCGGTTCTTCGGCTGTCATGGTGTCATGGCTCCAGTCATGCAAGGCGTGGTTTGTTATGGGTATCGAGGATAATCCGGCCTGTATTTCGCCTGCAAGCCGGTGATATCTTACTCGCATACGGATCGCCGATCACCCGCCAGGCCAGCGGCTGATGCCGGATGTATTTGTCCAGCCGGCGACAGAACAGGGAATCGTGGGACAGGGTGGCCAATATCACTTCTGGCACTTCGGGCAATAGAACGTCGAACGCTGGCCCAGGCGTGTTTCCCGGATCGCCACGCGGCAGCTGATGCAGGGCTCGCCGGCCTTGCCGTAGACGTTCAGGTGCTGCCTGAAGTAGCCGGGCTTGCCTTCGCCGTTGACGAAGTCGCGCAGCGTGGTGCCGCCGGCGGCGATGGCGTCGGTCAGTACCTCCCTGATGACTTCCGCGAGCAATGCATATTTCTGCCGGCTGACACGGCCGGCGGCGCGCCGCGGGTTGATGCCGGCCATGTACAGCGCCTCGGAGGCGTAGATATTGCCGATGCCGACCACGATGTGGCTGTCCATGATAAACGGTTTGATGGCGAGCTTGCGTCCGCGCGAACGTTCGTAAAGATATGTGCCGGTCAGTTCGTAACCCAGCGGCTCGACACCGAGTTCCCGCAGCAGTCGGTGCTGCAGCGGGTCGCGCGTGGTCCAGTGCAGGCTGCCGAAGCGCCGCGGGTCGGTGAAGCGCAGCGCCTTGACGTTGCCGAGCACCAGGTCGACGTGATCGTGTTTGGCCACCGGCGCGCCCGCATCGATAATGCGCAGGCTGCCGGACATCCCGAGGTGCAGGATGAGCGTGCCGCTGTCTGTTTCCAGCAGCAGGTACTTGGCGCGGCGCCCGACGTGGCGGATGGTTTGCCCGGTGATGGTTGCCTCCAGTTTCGGCGTTACCTTCCAGCGCAAGTTGCGGTTGCGCACGACGACTTCAGTGATCCGCTGGTCCGTGACGTGTGGTGCGATGCCGCGGCGGGTGGTTTCGACTTCGGGGAGTTCGGGCATGGTGCGTGGTCGTTATGCATTGATGTCGCAGATTATAGGCAGATTTGCCTGAGTGCGTTTGTTTGAATCAGGGTTTCGCCCTGAAGGGCGAGGTACTTTCTCTTGTGTGTCCAAGAGAAAGTACCCAAAGAGAAGGGCACCCGATGCCCACGCCGGGATGTACTACAAGGCCGCTTCGCAGCCTTGCCCTGCGTCCCTCGCCAATCCCGCTCCGGCTTGCCTCGAAAAGGGTTCGCGCCTGTATCCCGGCTTGGCTGCGGTACTCGGCGCGGGTAACGGGGTTAGGGGTTGCACCACGAACTCCCGTCAGGCGCCGCTGAGCATCGCAGTCGGTTTGGGATCAAGCGAGCCGCCGTGTCGAGCTGGATTTGCTAGCCGGAAGACGCGGCAAATCCAGCGAGTTCGGCGAGCGCCCAAAGCGGCAAGCCTTCGGGACCGCCTTTCTTTTGGGTACTTTTCTTTGGCGGAGCAAAGAAAAGTACCTCGCCCTTCAGGGCGAAACCTGACGCACTGACTATTCATGCACAGACACTGCAGGTGACTGCACAGATTCAGTCGGTGACTCCGGCAGGGCCAGCAATCCCGCCCCGACATCACCGGTGAGGTGATACTGGAGACCCCGGTCGGTCCGCGCCAGTACCAGGTCGGGTTCGCGTGCGACGATGCGAAACTCGACGGGTGCGTCGGCGTCCCTGAGTGTCACGCGGATGGTGTCGGGGTACACGCCAGGTTCGTAGCGGCGTACATACAGCGCGCTCGCCCGCTGCCAGTTCTGCACCAGCTGATCAATGGCGTCGGCGCCAGTATCGGGCTGCCCGGGGTCCAGTTGCCAGTGCACGTCATCGGTGCGGGTCAACTTCACGCCGGGCAGTTCGAGCGCGACAATCATTGCTTCCTGTGGCAACAGGCGGCGGCTGGCGAAATTGGCGAGACCGGCGTTGAGCAGGTGCTGGTAGTTGTCCTCGACCAGGTAGACCGTTGCGCCGAGCCTGACGTAGCGCAGGCCCTCGATGGCCTCGGTGTTGCCGAGATCGATTTGCGTAGTGTCGAAGCGCACGCCGGCCTGTGGCGGGTCGAGGCCCAGGGCCACGAGGTCGAGCGAGTTGGCCGGATAGCTGCGAATGCCGGGTGCTTCCAGCAGTGCCAGCACGGTATGCACCTGGAAATCATCGGCCGGGATGGCAGTGGCGCCGTCGATCAGCCAGTGCCCGTCGTGCTGGCTGAAGGTGAGTGGCACGGCAGCGCTGCGTGTCAGTTCGATCATGCTGACCTGTTGGGGATCGATGCCGGTGATCGTCTGTGACCCGCTGTCGCCTTCCAGGCCAGGGCGCAGCCAGATCAGTGCGACCAGCCCGAGGGCGATGACGGACAGTGCCAGGTTGAGGAGGGTACGGGTCGACATCGTCCGCTAACCCGCATTTCCCGCCGGGACAGGCACTGCCGTAACACGCACTGTTTGTCGCCGTATCTGTATCGCTATCATGTTGTCAGCTCATTATGTCGTGCAACCGCCGCCCTCGGGAAATGCGGCTAGCGTCGCCGGCGGCGCAGCCAGATGACCAGCCCCGCCACCAGCAACAGCAGCGGCAGGCCGGCCAGGAAGCCGAGGCCGATGACGGCCATGGTGGCGGGCTCCATCACCAGCGCGGTGTCGGGTGCGCCGCGTACGCGGATGTCCATGAAGGCGTCGTCGTGACTAAGCCAGGTGACCAGGTTGAGGCCGAGGTCCAGGTTACCGGCATTGCCAAGGTAGGTGTTGGACAGGAAATCGCCGTCACCGACCACTACGGCGCGTTGCTCGTCGCCGTCATTGCCGCCCGGCTTGCTGCGCACCAGCGCGACCCCGATGTCGAGCGGACCGGCGCGTTCGTCCGTGCCCGGGTCGAACTGGATCTCGCCTTCGAGTGCGCCGAGTTCCGTCCACGAGCGTTCCAGTGTGGTCAGCAGCGGGACCGCGTGCCACTGCGTGGTGTCGTTTATCTCCAGCGCGACCGCCTCCGGGTAGACGCTGACCATGGACATTTCGCGCGTGACCGGGTGATTCGGGTAGCCGGTCACCACGACGAAGCTCGGGTTCTCC
This sequence comes from Gammaproteobacteria bacterium, assembly GCA_035527955.1. Classification (GTDB taxonomy): domain Bacteria; phylum Pseudomonadota; class Gammaproteobacteria; order UBA9214; family UBA9214; genus UBA9214. The sequence continues at coordinate 2,563 of DATKZN010000124.1, read as the reverse complement.
ACGCCGAACATTGCGCTGGTCGCATCCACCACGCGGCCGGGCAGCGCGAGAATGCCCAGATCGTCGGCGAGCGGTGTCAGGCTGCGCGGTCCTTCGGGTTCGGTCAGCCACAGCAGATTGCCGCCGCGCGAGAGATAGTCCTGCAGGGCGGCAACCTCGCCGGGCAGCAGTTCCACGCGCGGGCTGGCCAGCACCAGTACGCTGGTATTGGCCGGGACCGCGTTCTCGGCGAGGTTGACGGTCTGTACCCTGAGACCCTTGCGTTCCAGTTCCGCGCCGAACTGTCCCATGCCAAAGTTGGTGTCGCCACCCGGCGGTCGCTCGCCGTGGCCGCTGACGAAGACGATCCAGCGTTCCTGCTGGCGCGACAGGCGCAGCAGCGCATTGCTGAGGTGCTGCTCGCCCAGCGTCTTGATGTTTTCGCTGGCGCCGCGGTAGCTGACGACGATGGCGCCACCGCGGGTGATGCCGAGTTCGCGCACCTGTTCCGGCACAGTGTCCGGGTTGATGAACTCCAGCGTGATGTCGGGCTTGAAGCGCTGGTAGCTGCCGACCAGGTCGCGGATCTGCTGACGCAGCAGCGGGTCCGGGCCGACATAGGCGGTGATGTTGACCGGCGCATCGAGATTGGCGAGCAGCTTGTGCGTATCCCCGGAGATGGTGTTGCGTGCGCCCGCGGTCCAGTCCGACTGGTAGACGTACTGCGTGCTCAGCCAGGCGAGCATGCCGACCACGCCGACGAACAGCAGGGTGAACAGCACGCCCTGCAGGCGCAACCGGTTGCGGATGTGCTGCGAGATTTTCATTGCTCAGTTCTGCAGCCGCATGCTGTCGAGGCGGCGGATGGTGAAGCCGATGAACAGGACGATGACCAGCAGGTAGTAGCTGACGTCCATGCTGTTGAACAGGCCCTTCAGCAGCGGATCATAGTGCGTCAGCATGGACAGGTACGCCAGTACCCCGCTGCCGTCATCGGCCGCCGTGGCGCCCTTGTCGATGATCCACAGCAGTAACAGCAGGCCGAAGGTGGTGACAGCGGCGACCGTGGGCTGCTGGGTAAGCGATGACATGTACACGCCGATGGCGGCGAACGCCGACAGTACCAGCACCAGCGCCAGGATGCAGGATGCCAGCTTGCCGAGGTCCAGGTCGGTGCCGGCCAGCAGCGACAGTGGCATCAGCGTCAGCATGGCGACCATCACCAGGAAGAAGCCGAGCACGCCGAGATACTTGCCGAACACGATCTCGCTCATCGATACCGGTGCCGAGAACAGCAGGCTCAGCGTGCGGTTGCGGCGTTCCTCGCTGAGCACGCGCATGGTGATGAGTGGCGTGATCAGCAGCAGCACGATAGCGGCGTCTGCATAGAGCGGTGCGATGATCATGTCGGCGATGCCCGGCGCGCCCTCTATCGCGGCCAGCTGTGGCTGCATGACCACGTACTGCTCGATGTAGGACAGGAACTGGAAGGCGAGGATGCCCTGCGTCACCGCGAGGATCGACCATGCCAGCGGCGACAGGAACAGACTGCGCAGTTCACGCGCGGCGATGGTCAAAATCATCAGGCGGCCTCCCCGCTGCTGTCCGCGGCGACGTCGGCCGTGGTCAGGTCGATGAAGATCTGTTCCAGCGTGCTTCGCTCGGGCGCCAGTTCCGCCAGTCGCCAGCCGGCGGCAACGGATTGTTCGATCAGTGCCTCGGACGGGTCATCGCCGCCATGGTGGAGGCGCACGCGGTCATCGTCCAGGTAGTCGACACCGGTCACGCCGGGCAGCTGCTGCAGGGCGGCGATGTCCGGGGTCGTGTTGAAGCGTGCCAGCAGCGAGGTCGCGTGCAGGCGCTCGTCCAGGTTGGCGATGGTCTCGGAGAATACCAGCCGGCCGTGGTTGATGATCTGTACGCGATTGCAGGTAGCTTGCACCTCGGGGAGGATGTGGGTGGACAGGACGATGCCGTGCTCCTTGCCGAGTTCGCGGATCAGGGCGCGGATTTCGCGGATCTGCAGCGGGTCGAGGCCGACCGTGGGTTCGTCGAGGATCACCACTGCCGGCGTGTGGATGATCGCCTGCGCGATGCCGACGCGTTGCTGGTAGCCCTTGGACAGGTTGCCGATCAGGCGCCGGCCTACCGCGGTCAGCCCGCAGCGTTCCTTGGCGGTGTCGATGGCCGCACGCTGGCGGTTGCGCTCGATGCGGTTGAGTTTCGCGCAATAGCCGAGGTATTCATCGACGGTCAGTTCGCGGTACACCGGCGGCTGTTCCGGCAGGTAGCCGATCTCGCACTTGGCGCGCTTGGGTGCATCCAGCAGGTCAATGCCGAGGATGTCAATTTCACCGGCGCTGGGCGCCAGGTTGCCGGTCAGCATCTGCATGGTGGTGGACTTGCCGGCGCCGTTCGGGCCAAGGAAGCCGAGCACGTCGCCGCGTGCGAGGTCGAAGCTGACATTGTCGACCGCGCAGGTCTGGCTGTAATAACGGTACAGGTTGGCGGTGTGTACCAGGGGGGTATTCGACATGGCGCCTATTATTCCCTTTGCCGCGCCGAATACAAGCAGGGATAGGTG
>DATKZN010000123.1:0-2370 GCA_035527955.1 Gammaproteobacteria bacterium | reverse complement strand
ACACCCTGGGCTGCGTCATGGATGGTCTCCTTGGTGGCCTCGTATGCATCGGAAGCCATGTCGCTGGCGCCCTCGGCCATGTCGCCGGCGGTTTCGGTCACGGCCTGGCCGGCATCGGTAGCCATTTCACCGGCATCCTCTGCCATTTCACTGGCGGATTCCTTGGCCTTGTCCATCATGCCCGGCTCGGCACTGCCGGTCGCGGGCTCGTTCTTGTCGCCACAACCGGCGAGGACCAGTGCCAGGCAGGCGGCGATGATAAGTTTGCTGTTCATATCTCTTCTCCTCGGTTACTGCATGGGTTAAACAAAACTCGTGATAATGCTCAGTCAATCTGTGACGTGCAGAATTTGCAACGCTTGGCCGCAATCGGGATGTCGGACAGGCACTGCGGACATGCCTTGGTGTCCGGCGCCTTGACGGGCTCTTCCTTCTTCAGTTTGTTCATTGCCTTGATGACCATGAAAATGGCAAAGGCGACAATCAGGAAATCCAGCACGGTATTGATGAACACACCGTAGTTAATCGTTGCTGCACCGGCCTCCTGGGCAGCGGCCAGCGACGCATAGGATTCGGTTCCGAGATTGATAAACAGGTTGCTGAAGTCCACGCCACCCATGAGCTTGCCCAGCGGCGGCATGAGCACATCCTTGACGAAGGAACTTACGATCTTGCCGAATGCCGCACCGATCACGATACCGACGGCCATGTCGACGACGTTGCCGCGCATGGCAAATTTTTTGAATTCTTCCAGCATGTGCCTCTCCCGGTTAACCAATAAATGACATCCTGTTTGCAGCGCGCATATTATATAAGGCAACAGGCAGAAGTTTGCATTTTTTCTCTATCTTTTTTGTAATATATAACAACCAGTTGAAAACGCATGTCGCTAATCGGAAACAGTAACGGCCAGGCATTTCCCGCCACCGACCCGCTTGTGCGGATACCTGGCAGGTACGCACGCGGCCGAACATCGGCGGCTCACTGAGGTCGCATCCGCATGGATATCACACATACCATCGCACTCACCATGGGCGTTGCCTGGGCCAGCGGCATTAACCTGTATGCCGCGATCCTGGTGCTGGGCTACCTCGGCACGACGGGCAATATCGACCTGCCGCCCGGGCTGGAAATACTCTCCGACCCGATGGTGATGCTGGCGGCCGGCGCCATGTACTGCGTGGAGTTCTTCGCCGACAAGATCCCGGGCGTGGATACCGGCTGGGACGGCCTGTCCACGTTTATCCGCATCCCGGCCGGCGCCATCCTCGCGGCTGGCGCGATCGGCGAGGTCGGCCAGGCCGCGCACCTGGCGGCCGCTATCGCGGGCGGTACCCTGGCAGCCGCCACCCATGCCACCAAGACCGGCTCGCGCGTACTGATCAACGCCTCGCCGGAGCCGTTCTCCAACTGGGTCGCCTCGGTGGGCGAAGACGTGGCCGTGATCGCGGGCCTGTGGACGGCGCTGCATAATCCGGTGCTGTTCATCGTCCTGCTGGTGCTGTTCATCCTGCTGATGATCTGGCTGCTGCCGAAACTGTGGCGCGGCATCAAAAAAGTGTTCGGCTGGCTTGGCCGACTGTTCGGCGCGGGCGCGCGCGACCCAACGCCGGAAACAGGTGCCGGTGATAACAAGGGTTCACGGCAGCCGTGAAGAACTCGCTGCTCACGCTGCTTGCGATCGCCCTGCCCGTCACCCTGGGCTGGCTCCTGTTCGCACCTGACGTGCTCCGGACCAGCCCGGACATCAGCCTGCTTGACCTTGACGGCAACGAGCTGCACCTGGCGGATTACCGCGGCAGACCGCTGCTGGTCACGTTCTGGGCCACGACCTGCACCGGCTGTGTCAGGGAAATTCCACACCTGATCGAACTGTACCGGGAGCTGGCGCCACAAGGGCTGGAGATCATCGGCGTCGCCATGAACTACGACCCGCCCAACCACGTACTCGCCATGCGCGATGCCCGCCGCATACCCTACCCGATCGCGCTCGACATCCATGCCGATGCGGCACGCGCCTTCGGTGATGTGCGGCTCACGCCGACCACCTTCCTCATCGCGCCGGACGGGCGTATCGTCTACTGGAGGAGCGGCGAACTGGACCTGGACAAGCTGCGGGCGGACATAATCGACCTGCTGCAGCAGGCCACCATCGCCACCGCCTGCAACAACAAACCACAGGAATTCCCGTCATGCTCTGGGTAAAGGGATTGCACGTCATTTTCATGGTGACCTGGTTCGCCGGGCTGTTTTACCTGCCACGCCTGTTCGTCTACCACGCCGACGCGCGGGATGAAATCAGCCACGCCCGCTTCCTGGTTATGGAGCGCAAGCTGTTCGCCATCATGACCCTGGGCGCCGTGATCACGG
>DATKZN010000122.1:0-3593 GCA_035527955.1 Gammaproteobacteria bacterium | reverse complement strand
TTCCAGCTGGTCGATGCGCTGCTTTACCGTGGCGGCACGTGCGACCACGACGTACATCTGCTTGCGGGTTCCCGCGGGGCCGCCGGGTGGCGCGTCGAACACATCGAGCACGGCATCATCGATATGGAAATCGATCAGCTCCTGGATCTGCCAGCGCACGGCGGCGCGCAGTTCCTGGGGCGGTACCTCGGGTGCGTCGACCACCAGCAACTGGTAATCACCGATATCGAGCAGCGTCGAGCACGGCTGCCGGTCCAGGCTGCGGCCCTTCAGGAGTTTTGCCTGCAGGGCCTTGTCGCCAGGCGGCAGGGATTCGAATGAACATGACTGCAGGCTGGCGCCGGCCTTGCCCTGCTGGCGGACGCTGGCAATGGCGACGCCATTGTCCGTGGATACGATGCCGGTCATCGCGCCGGGCGGTTTCCTGCTGAAAAATGGGAACATAATAAACCTCTCTCAATGAAGAATTCGAGTGCCAGGGGAGCCGTAGGGTGCACTTTGTACACCGTTTCGGTGCGTAAAACGTATCCTGGATCGATTGATGCAAGGGCGCGGCATCGACCATCCGTGCATTCCTCTACATCGTGCGAACAGGGCTGGCGCACGGATCACTGGATCACCTCGCTCCAGTGCACCAGCGCAACACCGCCGCCTGCGCCACCACCGGCATAGACCGCATTCAGGTCGCTGCCGGTCGGCGAACTCTGGCCACTCCAGCTGCTGCCGTTCCAGGTGGCGATGGTGCCATCTTCCCCGACCAGATAGCCTTCGGTTGCGCTGACCATGTAAACGGAGTTCAGGTTTTTATTTGCAATGCTCGATGTATTGCCAATTCGGGTCCAGGCCGAGCCATTCCAGTGATTGATGTTCTCGTAGCCGGATCGCTCGCCCACGGCCCAGCAGTCGTTGCCCGCGGCACAGTGCACGCTCTTGAGCGTTTCGTTCGGGACGCTGCCAGAGGGGCCGGAACGGCTCCAGCTGCTGCCGTTCCAGTGGATAATAAGCTCGCCGCTTTCAACCTCGCCGACCGCCCAGCAGTCGTTGCCGGCGACGCAGTGAACGCTGTAGAGCGTCTTGTCAGGTATGCTGCCAGAGGTGCCGGCGCGGCTCCAGGTCGAGCCGTTCCAGTGGATGATCAGTTCGCCACTTTCAGGTTCGCCCACGGCCCAGCAGTCATTGCCGGCGATGCAGTGCACGCTGTAGAGCGGTTTGTCCGGCACGCCGCCATAGGGGCCGGACCGGCTCCAGCTCGTGCCGTTCCAGCGGATGATCAGCTCACCGCTTTCAGCCTCGCCGACCGCCCAGCAGTCGTTGCTGGCAACGCAATGCACGCTGTGAAGTGACTTGTTCGGGATGCCGCCGTAGGGACCGACCCGGGTCCAGCTGCTGCCATCCCAGTGGATGATCAGTTCACCACCGCTGTCCGTGCCGACCGCCCAGCAGTCATTGCCGGACGCGCAGTGCACGCTGTTGAGTTCCACGTTCGGGATGCCACCGTACGGTCCGGAGCGGCTCCAGCTGCTGCCATCCCAGTTTATGATCAGTTCACCACCGTCAACCGCACCCACCGCCCAGCCACCGCCGCCGCCCCCCGCCGTCAGGTCGCCGTCGATGGTGCGTGTGACGGTATTCGCCGCAAGGGTGGTCGTCACGCTGCCACTGACGCGGACGTGGCAAAGGGGCCCGACCAGGGCCGCTGACTGCACCTGGAAACTGCCGCGTCCGATGGCAGCGGTCTCGCCGCCCAGTGCGGTGCAGGCACTGCCGCCGGCATAGCGCCAGGCGGCGCGTTCGAGGCCGCTCTCCGCGATGAACAGGGCCTCGACGCCGTCGTTATGCAGGGCGCTGTCGGTGATGCTGCTGGCAGCCATGCGTTGCACGGCGGCCAGCAACACGATAATGGCAAGGATCAGGAACAGGGCGCCGATCAGGGTGACGGCCCCACGCTGGCATTGCGCTGACGGCGCATTCATTGCCGGTTCCTCAGGGCCACGCGCGTGCGCTGCGGGTAGCTGTTGCCGTTGCGAGTCAGCACCAGGTCGAACTCGATGAAGGCGACATCCGCGCTTCCGGTGGCGGCCGTGCTGCCATCGGCCCGGTAGTAGGCAAAGGTCAGGTTGCCGACCTCGTCGGTCAGGGTATGGGTGCCGGACGGCGTGGCATAGGCCAGCGTCAGCAGCGGCGGTGTGCCGGTCAGGGTGACGGCCGTGCCATCGCTGCGGGTGAAGGCCAGCGTCGTGCCGGTCATGGTGGTGATGTCGAAGTTGGCGGGGCTCACGGCATTGCGGCGCACCTCGCGCACCTCGCGCGCCATGCGCTCGCTGGCATAGCGCAGTTTGCCGAGTGTGTGCAGGACATCGGCATTGCCGGAAAAGGCCAGTGCCCCGCCGGTCAGGCCGTAGCCGGCGGCCGCGCCGAGCAGTGACAGGATCACCAGGCTGATGATCATCTCGATCAGGGTGAAACCTTGCTGTCGCACGCGTGCTGCCATCAGTAGTTCACCAGCACGAAACTGACCCGGGCCCGGTTTTTGGGACCGCGATCGACGCTTATCACTACGCCCTTGCAGGTCGCGCCCGTGGCACAGCCGCCGCCGGCCGGAGGCTGGGTCACAGTTACGCTGCGTGAATAACTGCTGTAATTACCGGTCAGCACGTCATTGCTTGTGCCGGTGGCAATGACCGCATAGCCCTGGTCGCGGCGCAGGGCGAGAATCTGTTCGGCGCGTTCCTGGGCGAGCTGGGCGGCGGTCTGGATTTCCTCATCGATCAATGTGCTGCCGGCGACCTGGGTGAACTGTCCGAAAATCGGCACCGAGGCCAGCGCCACGATGACGATGACCAGGATCAGTTCGATCAGGGTGAAGCCTGCCTGGCGGGTGCGTTTCATGGGGTCACCGTGACGAAACCCGTGACCGGACTCAGGGTCACGGTGGCGGTCCGGGAACTGCCACTCAGGGTAAAGACGCGTGCCGCGGCGAGCAGGCTGCCGGCGGCGACCGGCCGACCCAGGCTGTCGAAGCCGGTGTCGGTGCCGGACAGGGTGACACTGTTATCCAGGGTCATGGTGTAAGGCTGCTGGGTGGCAGGGTCGGTGACGGTACTGCCGCCGAAGGTGACCCGGTAGGTTGTCGCGGACTGCACGTCGAAGACCAGTGTGCGGCCCTGGTTAAGCGCCAGGACCTGGGTGTGGCGCAGGTCGCGCGCCAGCCGGTCGGCCTGCGCTGCGACGGTGTTGTCAGAGGGTGAGAATCGCGGGACGGCGAAGGCGGCCAGCGTGCCCAGGATCACCAGTACGATGACCAGTTCCAGCAGGGTAAAACCCCGCATAAGCGCTGTGGTTGGCAATGGCGACATGGGGTGGCCGGTAACAGGAAAAGGCGGGCAGGTGCCCGCCCTTCCAGGTTGACAGGTTCAAGGTGTCTGTCGGCTACGGAATAATGCCCACACACTGCACCGTGTCACCAATCGCTGTCGTTGCGGTGGCGCAGTTCGAGTCGGTATAGGTCAGCACGATGTAGTCGGTGGTGTCGATACGCACCTGGACGCCTGTGGGGTCATCGGCAACGTTTTCACCATTCACATAGGTGGACA
>DATKZN010000121.1:0-3753 GCA_035527955.1 Gammaproteobacteria bacterium | reverse complement strand
CGCAGGATCAGTGACCGGTGCAGGATCAACCACCGGTGCAGGATCAACCACTGGTGCCGGATCAACCACCGGTACCGGATCAACCACCGGCGCAGGATCAACCACCGTTACCGGATCAACCACCGGTACCGGATCAACCACCGGCGCAGGATCAGTGACCGGTGCAGGATCAACCACCGGCGCAGGATCAGTGACCGGTGCCGGATCAACCACCGGTGCAGGATCAACCACCGGCGCAGGATCAACTACAGGCGCGGGATCGGTCACAGGTGCTGGATCGGTCACGGGGGCCGGATCAACCACCGGCGCAGGATCAGGGGCCACAGCGTCGTTGTCGATGATGGTCACCGTTGCCGTTGTTACAGCACCCAGGCTCGCCCCGCCGGTGACATTGGACAGTGTGACCGTGAAGTTCTCGGTTGGCTCCGGTATGCCAAAATCCACGAGCGGTACACTGAAGGATTGGCTGATTACACCGTCGGCAAAGCTCAGCGTCCCGGACGTCGCCAGGTAATCACTGCCGGCAAGGGCCGTACCGTTGCCGGTTGCATAGTCGACACTGATGGCACCCGCGCTGCCGCCCATGCGGATCACCGACACCCGCGCGCTTATACCATTCTCAGCCACACTGTAATCGACGAAGTTGAACTGCACATTGCCCTGTGCCGGTAACTGCACATCACCCGGTGCCGGCGGCGGTACAACGTCCCCGACATGGACGGGATAAAAGTCGTTCAGCGTCTGGCTCCGACCTGTCAGCGTATGCATACTGGTCACCGCCAGGCGCAGCGTATAGCTCCCCGGCGCGACACTGGCGCTGTCCCAGTTGCCCAGCAGCATATTCTCCGCCCCACCCGCACCCGCGAGGCCGGTCGGCTGCCAGCTGCCCTGCTGGTCGCAGACGAAAAAATCATTGCCCGGACAGATGTCGATACGGTAGCTGGTCGATACCCGGGCCGCATCCCGGCCGTTCACCGTGCTGCCCGACAGCGCCACCACGCCGCTCAGCGTGTCGGTGGCGTTGACCGGATTCAGCCGCACCGCCACCGGCGAGTACAGCGGATCGCCGTACAGGATCCCGCTGTTGTTCGATTCATCGAACCACACCGCATCGCCCAGCGGCAGGCCGCGCAGGAAATAGATCAGCGGCGCCAGTCCGCTCTGGCAGAACGCGCAGCCAGCCGCCTGGTGATGGCTCACGCTGCCCCAGAACGCCACGCCGCCCAATCGGTCCAGGAACGTCGCCGCATGATCGCCGGTCGCCACCTGGCGGTGGCCCTCATTGAAGGAGCCGTTGAGCGCCAGCTCTACACCGGCACCCACTTGCTGCACGCTGACTGCGTCGATACCCAGCGCCCCGGCAAACACGCCGGTGGTTTCGATGCGGAACTTGATGCCGTCGTAACTGGCGGCGCTATGCAGCGCCGGATCGAGCGGGAACGCAACCTCGGTCGGTGTCCAGCCGGTATTGCCCGGCGCCAGCGTGGCGAGCACGCGGCTGCCGTAGTCGACCTGGGCACCACCCGCCTCGCGCACGAAAAAGCGCACCTGCAGGGTGACGGGTGTGGCGAGATCGGCCGCCTGGTAGTGCAGGGCGATCCGGTAGGCCTGGGGGTTGCCGGTGTCCAGGGTCTGCGCGGCCAGCGGTATCCGCTGGGCCAGCACTACCCGGCGCTGGTCGGCACAGGGCAGGCCTGGCGGCGCCGAGAAGTCACTGGCCGGGAAACAGCGCGGCTCGGCCACCTGGTCGCTGTTGCGGAACCACAGGCTGAAGCTGTCATCGAAGCCGGTGTCAGTACGCACCTCGGGCAAGGCCAGCTGGTTGACATCGCCGTGACCGCCATCGTTCCAGCTGCTGTTGCCGATGCTCTGGAACCAGCCCGTCGGCCACACCGTCAGGTACGACACCGGCCAGGACTGGTGGTTGTAGCCCATGAATCCTTCGGCCACGCCCACACAGTCGGTGTTGAGTTCCCCGAAGATATCCGTGGACGCCGCCTGGCAGGCCGCCGGATCGGCTGCGTCGCGGCACTCGGTGAGCGTGCACTGGTCGTCCTTGCGCCAGTTGAGCAGGGCGTCGAAACTGCCAACCGCCGCCTGCCCGTCTGTCCAGCCCTGATAGAGCAGCGCATCCACCGCCTGCGGTTGACGACTGCCGGCATTGCCTGGCGCCGGGTAGCTGGCGCTGACCAAGGGATTGCTGTCGTCGTTGAGCTGTGCCGCGCAGTCAGCCGGTGTCTTGCCGGCCAACAGAGACCCGGGAGTGTTCAGGTAATCGATACACGCCGGGCGGGCTTCGTCAAACAGCCCCAGCTGATAGCGCCAGCCGTTGGTCGTGCCGTCGGGCGGGTAAATCAGCCCGCCTGCGGGGCCGTAATCCGGCCAGCGAAAAAACAGCGTGGAACCGAACAGCCGGCCAGACAGGCCCTGACGCTCAGCGGCCAGGGTCCGGTCCAGCAGCGCCCGGGCCGAGTCCAGGCTGAGCCCGTCGAGTCGCCCGATGATCAGCTCCCGGTCGGTGGCCGGCAGCACCGTGCGCATGCCGCGCCCGTCGCCAAACGCCACTTCGCGCTCGGTATAGCGCAGCCGGATATCCGTGGGGATGTAGTTGAGCAGCCAGTACTTGAGGTAGTTGTCCACCGAGGTCGGTGCGGCCGCATCGAACAGGGTGGAGCCGTCCACCACCACCCGGGTCGGCACGCCGCGGGTGGTGACCAGGTAACGGATCTTGCTGTGGGCGCGCAGCTGCTCGGTCGCCGCCGGGCAGTAATAGGGTGGCTCGCCATCCGCACACAGCGCCGGCGTCAGGGTCGGGTCGTCGAGGGTATTGCGCTGCATGAAGTCGATGAGCTGATCGCGCAGGCTACGGAACTCGTCCCAGCTCATGAAATACCCGGCAGGCACGCGCACATGCACGATGTTGGCCGGATCGATGTCGCGCTGCTGCGCGTAATAGGCACCGACCTGCGGCGAGTCCACCGAGTTGTCGTTGACGATGATCAGTACATCGTCGCGCAGGGCCATGGCATTGCCACAGGACACCAGGGCGATCAGGAAGACAAGAGAACGTAACATGATCTTTTCCATCCTTGATTTCTGGACGTCCCGCGGTAGTTCCAACCCGCGGTAACGGTTAATGGGTACCCATTGCAGTTACATAATACCCAATCAATTAATAGTGCCAAGTGTTTGATGATAAAACCGGTACTGGGCAGGCAAAAAAATGCCCTGGACTCACGTCCAGGGCAGGTGTTGACTTGCTGATTTATAGGCTCCGCCGAGTTGCGTGTTTATGCAGGTTAGTAAGGCAGTCTGCATGATTATCGTTTAGCTATTCCTGTCGGAGCGAGACTCCTGGTTCTCTGCAATTACCGGAGAGCGGCAAGCAACCCGTTTCAGGCCCCCTTGCGGCGAGCGACACCGACCAGACCCAGCAGGCCAGACAGCATCAACCAGGCGGCGGCCGGAACCGGTACCGGTGATGTTACGATTCCGGATTCGTAACTAGAGGCAATCGACTGGCTATTACCGGCTTGATCGACCGTAAACCATCCCGGATTTACGGCGTTTGGATCATCAAGTCCCGTGATATTAGCTGCCGGTCCGCCGGCGTATATGAAACTAAGCGTGGCAATGGATGTAGGGGTAACCAGGTCCAATGCTCTCGGAGTCCCTAATGCCAGATAAAACAGGTCGGTAACGTTGACAGATATGGAACTTGCGTTCTCAGTGATAGGACCAGAAACCCATGAC
>DATKZN010000120.1:0-2280 GCA_035527955.1 Gammaproteobacteria bacterium | reverse complement strand
GCTGAAAGGCCTGGCACCCTGAGTAGCGTCGCAATACATGCCGCTGCAGGCCTGACGGCAGAGGCATTAATCAGCGGTTGGCGCTGGACGCATCGCCTCGGCCTGCTCCTGCCAGGAGAACACCGCAAACGCCGCTCCCTGTTGTGCCGGCCTGAGTTTGATCACTGCCGTTAACCGCTCCCGTACACCACCGGGCATCTCGGCCTCGACATGGACACTGAGCAGGGCGCCTGGGGCAGTGGGACGCAGGATTCCAAGTGCGGTGCTGGCCGGGGCGGACTGAGTGGACTCGGCATCACCCGGCATGCCCCCGTTCAGGGCAAGCCGGACCAGCGGTACCGCCACGGCCGGATCAACGTGGGCAGATCCTGAATAGGCGGTCACCGCGCCCTGTATCCTGGCAAAGTCGTCGGGTTGCATGCCCAGCACCAGCGCCACTTCATCGTTGCTTTGAAACGTACTGTTTCTCGGCAGGTAACTGCGGCCGGCAGCCCGGTAGTCGTCCTGTTCGGCACCATTCACGCGCCGCAGGTCATCGGGATCACGCCAGTCCAGAATGACATCGACCAGCGCCGCAGCGCGCTCGTTATCGATACCGGCCGCGCGCAACAGCCTGCCGAGCAAATCGCCGGGTGCGGCATTGAGGCTTACTTTTCCAGCCTCTTCGACCGCGGTGATGCGCAGGCGGGCATCAGCAAAGCCCAGCTCGTACACGGTGCCGTCTGTGCGCCAGCGTTCTGCAGCGTTTTGCTTGAGCAACTCGAAGGCGGCATAGTGCAGCCCGGCCTGCGCCGCGGCACGGGCCTGGGCCGAGACAACCCGGTTGTCCACGATCGCGGTCTGCGTTCTTACGCTGATTGCGCTGCTGCCGGCGATGATCGAAAGCAGCGCCACAATCCACAGTACGATCAGCAGTGCGATGCCCTGTTGCCCGGGCAGCCGGCTGCGCATGGTCAGAACGTGCCGGGTGCGACCTGTATGACGGCGCGCTGGCGACCCTGCACCCGGTGCCGGGTCGCTTTCCCGAGGCAGCCTCATCAGCTAACGCCCCGCGCATGGACAGGTATGATCAGGTCCGGCCAGTAGTTTGACTTGTCCCTGCTGAGCAGCCGCACCCTGACCAGCTGGGGCAGTGATGCATCGCTGGTCCATTCATCGTGCCATGTCGCCGGCTCCTTGACCGTCAGCGTGCCAAAGTAGGAAAACGCACCGGCTTCGAGATTTCTGAGCAGGATCCGGGTCTGTGTCTCCCCGGATATCTGACCCGGATCCGCCGGAGGCAAGGCCAGCGTGTACGTGATTTGCAGATTCATCCCGGATTCCACCGGAACGAACGCGAGTGAGAACCGGTACAGACCCCACACACCGAGCCGGCTGCCCGGCATCGGGGCGATGAAATTCAGGACGCGCACATTGCCTTTCAGTGTCGTGTTCTGCTCCGTCTGGTTGGTGCGTGTCACGCTCCTTGCCTGCTCGAGCTGGCGGCGTAGAAATCCCTGCACCACCTGGAGTTCTTCCAGGCTGGCATCAACGGACTCCACCGTGCGCCAGCTGCTGATGGCCAGTCGCATCGCGCTGAATGCGAGCAGCATGATCAGGCCGGTCAGGGTGATGGCAATGATCAGCTCCAGCAGCGTAAAACCCCGCGATGCGCAGCCGGAAGGGGAGGACCCGCGGTTGCGACGACCAGCCCGCAGGGCAAGTACGGGTGCACGAGAACCAGCCAGGGTCGGGATAGGCAGTGGCCGATAACACACTGTTTGTTGACGAATGGGTATTAGCTTCATGGTTTCAGCTCATTATCTCGGATAACCGCCGCCCGGTGAGAAATGCGGGCTAGCCACTCGTGGTCCTCAGGGTGGTCAGGACCACCGATCGGGGTCGCGGCGATTCTCCCCAGGACACCGTCACAGTCACCCTGTAGATGCGCAGTTGCAACACCGGCCGGGTTGCCGCGTCGTCTGCAAGGTATTCGCTTATTTCCGCACTCCAGCGATAGCGAGGGTCGAATTCACCTTCGTATATACCCGCCGTCAGCGTTTGCGTCGCGTCAATTTCCGCAAGTTTCGATTCGGCCATGATCACGGCGCGGTTGTAATCCCGGGCCACGTCAATGTTTCTGAATCCGGTGGAAAACAGGGCAAACAGTGTTCCCAGCGAAATGGCGAGGATGGCAAAGGCCACCAGTACCTCCAGCAGCGAGAATCCCCTGTCTCTGCGAGGAGAGTGCCTGATTTCAGTCATGTAACTCGATCTTGCCCGTGAGCCAGTCGACATCGA
>DATKZN010000119.1:0-2469 GCA_035527955.1 Gammaproteobacteria bacterium | reverse complement strand
AGCCACAGACGCTGAGCAATGATGCACCTGCCCTGCTGATCGCCTGCGGCCTGGCACTCAGGAGCTTCGACTGATATGGCACATATCAATCTGCTACCCTGGCGCGAAGAGCGCAACAAGCAGAAGCAGCGCGAATTTGCCTTTATTGCAGGCGGCAGCGTTGTTATCGCCGCCCTGATCGTGCTGTTTTCCCACATTCATTTCGATGGCAAGATCGTCACCCAGGACCAGCGCAATGCATTTCTGCAAAACGAAATCAGCGTGCTGGACAAGCGGATCGGCCGCATCAAGGAACTCGAGTCCCTGAAAGAAGATCTGCTGGCACGCATGAACGTTATCCAGGAGCTGCAGAGCAGCCGCCCGGAAAGCGTGCACCTGATGGATGAACTGGTCAGGTCCATACCCGAGGGTGTTTACCTGAACTCGTTCGCACAGAAAACGCGCAGTATCGAGATGGCCGGCGTAGCACAGTCGAACGCCCGAGTTTCCGATTACATGCGCAATATTGACAGCTCCGAGTGGCTTACAGATCCACGCCTTGGCCTGATCAGGACTACCCAGTCGAATCGTCGTCGCGTAGCGAACTTCACCCTGCAGGGCAGCCAGAAAGCCCGCCCGACTACCGAGCAGGAAAACAGTACGGACGAAGCGGGGTAATCATTATGGATCTCAACGAACTTGATTTAACCAATGTTGCGCGCTGGCCAGCTACTGCCCAGGCCGTTGTCATCCTGTTGCTGATGGCCTGCGTTATCTTCCTGGGATACTGGTTTCATACCAAGGACCAGCTGGTCGTACTGGAAGATGCCGAGAAAAAAGAAGAGAACCTGAAGCTGGTCTTCGAGAAGAAAGCCAAACAGGCGGTCAATCTCGAAGCCTATGAAAAA
This sequence comes from Gammaproteobacteria bacterium, assembly GCA_035527955.1. Lineage (GTDB taxonomy): Bacteria > Pseudomonadota > Gammaproteobacteria > UBA9214 > UBA9214 > UBA9214. Next base: position 1,582 of record DATKZN010000119.1, on the reverse strand, counting down.
CAGCTGGAGGAAATGCGTGAATCCTTCGGTGCCATGCTGCGCCAGCTGCCGAACGAGACCGAGGTTGCCGACCTGCTGGTTGATGTCTCCCAGACCGGCCTGGCCAGCGGCCTCGAATTCGAGCTGTTCCAACCGGGAGGAGAAAATCCTCGCGAATTCTACGCCGAGATGCCGATCAACATTCGCGTCATCGGAAACTATCATGAGTTTGGTGATTTTGTCAGTGGCGTTGCGGCCTTGCCCCGTATCGTGACACTTCACAACATCAGAATCGACCGGGTTAGCCCTACCAGTACCACCCTGGGGATGAACCTGACTGCCAAGACCTACCGTTACCTTGAGGATAACGAAAGAGGTGGGGAGGCTGTGAAATGATGGCCGCTTTTAATACCAGAATCTGCCATATTATCCTGGCGGCTGCGGCTACAGCCGGACTTGCCGGCTGCTCGGACGATCCGACCGCAGACCTGATAGATTATGCGGAAAAGGTGAAAACCCAGCAGGTGTCGCGTATCGAACCGCTGCCGGAATTCAGGCCGTACGAGTCATTCATGTACGCGGCATCCGATCTGCGCGATCCCTTTACCATCCCGACGTTCACAAACCAGCAGGCGCTGGCACTGCCGACAGCAAGCAATGGAATTACGCCGGACTTCGAACGTCCGCGCGAACCGCTCGAGGAATTCCCGCTCGATAGCCTGCGCATGGTCGGAACGCTGGAGCAGCATGAAGCCAACTGGGCACTGATCAATGACACGGACGGCACCATCCACCGTGTACAGGCGGGCAATTACGCCGGACAGAACTTCGGAAAAATAACACGCGTGACCGAATTCGAAGTCGAACTTACAGAAATTGTTCCAGATGGTATCGGGGGCTGGATGGAGCGCCAGGCCACGATCGCGATAAGTGAATAATCCCACAGGGTGACAGCAATGATCGGAAATATTTCTCGCCGTTTGCCAGCAAGCGAAAATTCTATTTTGCAGACAGCCAGGCGCCAGGGCCGGATGCTATGGCGCAAGCTGTTGACTGCCGCGTATCTTATATGTGGTGGCATCATAACCGCTCATGCAGCGGGCAACACGCTGCAGTCCGTTGATTTCAGCAGCCTGCCTGGCAACAAGGCCCAAATCACTCTGACAATGAGTCAGCCGGCCGTAGCACCGCTCAGTTTCACCATCGACAATCCGGCCCGGATTGCACTGGATTTCCCCGATACGGCCAACGGCCTTGCCAGCCGCTCCCAGGATATCGGTATCGGCATGGCGGACAGCATCACCGTCGTGGAGGCAAAGGGCCGCACGCGGGTCGTTGTCAACCTGGTTGACATGGTTCCCTACGAGGCCCATGCGGATGGCAACAAGATTGTGCTGACCATACAGAATGCAGGTCGTGAACTCTCCGATGCAGCGGCTGTTGCGACACAGGCAACCGGCGGTAGCAGCAACATGATCAGCAACATCGATTTTCGCCGCGGCACCAGTGGCGAGGGCCGTGTGATCGTGACCCTGTCAGACCCTTCCATTCCGGTTGACATGCGCCAGGAAAGCGGGCTGGTCGTGGTGGATTTCTACCGTGC
>DATKZN010000118.1:0-3409 GCA_035527955.1 Gammaproteobacteria bacterium | reverse complement strand
GTAGATGCCTCGGTCACCAACTTGTGGCAAGCGGTCGATAGTGTCCATCACCAGGTGGAAACGATCCAGGTCATTGAGCACCGTCATGTCGAAGGCTGTGGTGATGGTGCCCTCCTCCTTGTAGCCGCGCACGTGGATATTGTCGTGATTAGTGCGGCGGTAGGTTAACCGATGGATCAACCACGGGTAGGCGTGGTAGGCGAAGATAACAGGCTTATTCCTGGTGAAAATCTGGTCGAAATCGATGTCGCTGAGACCGTGCGGATGTTCGCTCGGTGGTTGCAGCTTCATCAAATCGACAATGTTGACCACGCGAATTTTCAGTTCGGGCAAGTGCTCACGCAGGATCGAGACGGCGGCAAGCGTCTCCAGTGTCGGTACATCGCCACAGCAGGCCATGACTACGTCGGGCGTGGCGGCCTGGTCATTGCTGGCCCACTGCCAGATACCGATTCCTTCGCTACAATGACTCACTGCAGCATCCATCGACAGCCATTGTGGTGCCGGATGCTTTCCCGCAACCACCACGTTGACATAATGACGGCTGCGCAGGCAATGGTCCATCACCGACAGCAGGCAGTTGGCATCCGGGGGAAAGTAGACTCGCACTATCTGGGCTTTCTTGTTGACGACATGGTCGATAAATCCAGGATCCTGGTGGGTGAAGCCGTTGTGATCCTGACGCCAGACATGCGAGGTCAGCAGGTAATTCAGCGAGGCTATCTTGCGCCGCCACGACAGCTGCGCGGTGACCTTGAGCCATTTGGCGTGCTGGTTGAACATCGAATCAACGATGTGAATAAACGCTTCGTAGCAGTTGAAAAGTCCATGTCGCCCGGTGAGCAGGTAACCCTCGAGCCAGCCTTCACATTGGTGTTCGCTGAGCATTTCAAGGACGCGGCCACTGGGCGCGAGAAATTCATCGTTGGGCCGGGTCGAGGCATTCCATTGACGCCCCGTCACTTCGAACACTGCCCCGAGTCCGTTGGAGAGCGTTTCGTCCGGGCCAAAAACGCGGAAATTACGTCTCTCATTGTTGAGCCGGGTGATGTCTCTGAGGAAAGGCCCAAGCACATGCGTGTCGCCGATTCCGTGTGTCCCGGGTTTCGGCACGTCGACCGCGTAGTCGCGAAAATCCGGCATGCGCAGGTCGCGCAGCAGCATGCCACCGTTGGCGTGTGGATTCGCCCCCATACGGCGTCCTGCCGCTGGCACTAGCTCGGCAAGGCGCGCTTGCAACCGGCCCGCCTCATCGAAAAGTTCCTCCGGCCGGTAGCTCCGGAGCCAGTCTTCCAGCAACTTGAGGTGTTCGGGGTTGGCGCTCGGATGTAGCGGTACCTGGTGCGCTCGGAAAGTACCTTCGACCTGCAGGCCATCGACAACTTTGGGCCCTGTCCAGCCCTTGGGGGACTTGAGAACTATCATCGGCCAGCGAGTCCGCGTGCCGTCGCCATGGATGCGCGCCCTGTCCTGAATTGCTCCTATGTCCTCGACAGCGCTGTCCAGGGCGCTGGCCATGAGCCGATGCATCGTTTGCGAATCGTCGCCTTCAACAAAGTAGGGACTCCAGCCGCAACCCTTTAGAAACTGCTCGAGTTCATCATGCTCGATACGGGCCAGCACGGTAGGGCTGCTGATCTTGTAGCCGTTGAGATGCAGGATCGGCAGTACCGCGCCATCACTGACGGGATCCAGGAATTTATTGGATTGCCATGCCGTGGCCAGCGGCCCGGTTTCCGCTTCGCCATCGCCGACTACGCAGGCGACGACGAGATCGGGATTGTCGAATACCGCCCCGAATGAATGGCTGAGCGAATAGCCCAGTTCGCCGCCCTCGTGGATTGAGCCAGGACATTCGGGCGACGCGTGGCTAGGGATGCCACCAGGAAACGAGAACTGCCTGAACAATTTCTGCATTCCCACCTCATCCTGACTGATGTCGGGGTAGACCTCACTGTAAGTGCCTTCGAGATAAGTATTGCTGACCACGGCCGGGCCTCCATGCCCGGGACCCGAAACATATATCATATCGAGGTCATATTGGTTGATAACCCGGTTCAAATGTACATAAATGAAGTTCTGACCCGGAGTCGTGCCCCAGTGCCCGAGCAGCATATTCTTCACATCGGAGAGCAGCAATGGTCGTTTCAGCAGTGGATTATCGTAGAGAAAAATCTGTCCCACCGACAGATAGTTGGCCGCACGCCAGTAGGCATCTATGCGCTCCAGTAATTCCGACGTAATTGTGTTGGGTTTCATTTTGCATGTTCCCTGGTGGTGTCGGGATTGATAAGGTCTCCCATGGGTCTCGTGGTCATTAGATCCTCGTTGATATGAGTGACTCGAACCTGGAATATCTCAGGGTCGTTGTCCTCACAGAGCCATCTACAGATCATTTCCCGGTGACGAAAGTGGGGGCGATCCTGACAAATACTAAAAGCCGTCGAATCTGGGCACATCGCGGTTTTGGTCAGGCGTAGCGGATCTTAGATTTGACATGGCGTCTCTCGTAACTATCGAATCCCTGGTCTTTATGCCGCTCTCTTCGGTCACGGATATGGCGCATATCCTGGACCAACATTTTGGGTGTGACGAGAACCACACCCCCTTCCATGACAATGTCCTGGCTTTTTGCGCACACATTACTGTTCACAGTCAATACAGCGCATTTTCAAAGAGCTCGATTGCGGCACCCGGCTGTATGTAAACGCGATGTAGAATTCTAGGCAAATCGGAGTCGGCCTTATTGATTGAGATCAAGTGGCGGGTTGAATCACAATAACCTGCAGTCTTGCTTAAGGATATTATAAGGGCAGGTATCTCAGGGGAACGCCAGCCCGGCTCCGCCTGAAGCGCCTGATTTTATTCCCGGGAAAACCAACGAAACATCCAGGGCCGGCCCAATGAGCGCGCCGAATGCTTTAAGTCCTGATTACTGCGCATTGATCTGGCGCAACCTCGCAGATAGCGAAAAGCCAGATCGCAAGGATTAGAAAAAATACCAGCTAACCAGGAACAGGTGTCGCCAGCCAATGCGCTACCACAGAGCGCCGGCATTCACCTGGATATCCTCCATGGTGATACCGAGCGCGTCGTCATGGCACAGGAAGGCCGCCAGGGAACCCAGCTCATGAGCTTGCACAAGGCGCTTCTGGGGTTGCTGCGCGACCAGCATGGCGATTTCCTCATCGACGCTGCGCCCCGCATTGTGCGCCTGGATTGCCATGCTTTGATTAAACATTTCGGTTTGTACCCAGGTCGGGCTGATGACCACTGAACTCACGCCATGCCGGGCACCTTCGAGCGCAACCGCTCGATTCAGGCCGAGCAAACCCGATTTAGAAGCACAGTATGCCGCGTGATCGGCTACGGCCGTGGTGGCAGCGGTCGAGCCGATGTTGATGATGCG
>DATKZN010000117.1:0-12168 GCA_035527955.1 Gammaproteobacteria bacterium | reverse complement strand
CGACCTTGCCGGCATGGCCCTGCAGCACCGCGCACAGACACATCGCAGTGCCGGGCTGTCCGCGACGGAACTGCTCGACCTGCTGACGTCGCTGGACGCCTTCCGGCGCGGCGAACGTCTGGCCGATTTCATCGCTGTATGTGCAGCCGAGGCCCACAGCACGGACCCGGCCTCGCATGATTATCCGCCCGCGGACCTGCTGGAACGGGCCTGGCAGGCAGCGGCTGCGGCAAAACCCGACACGCACGGCAAATCCGGCCCGGAAATTGGCGATGCGCTGCGTACTCAGCGCATCGCGGCCATCGAGGAAATCCTGATGTAGGAGCGCATCTCATGCGCGATTGAAAAATAGCCACGGAAAAACACGGAAAGACCATACCGTAGCAAAACAGCGCGGTGCGTAAAACGCACCCTACCCAAGCCGTACCCGCGGCAGAATCATCCCGCAGGGTGCACTCTGTGCACCTTTACGTGAGACGTGAAATGGATAATGGCCACGGAAGAATACGGAAATATCAATGCAGGACATTTTTTGTAGGAGCGCATCTCATGGCCGTTCCCGCACATCCATGTGCTCCACGGCACTTGTACATGGCCCAGGCCAGTTTCTCGACCGGTTCCCGGTCTCACCTTCTCCTGGACATCGCGCGATAGGTATTGGTCACGGAAACAAACGGAAATAACGTGAGACGTGAGACGTGAGACGTGAGACGTGAGACGTGAGACGTGAATAGCTTAGTGGCTAATTACCGAGGCACAAGAGGACGAAGTAAAAAGTCTCGGCGTACTCCGAGCCCTCTGTAGCCAGTCTTCTATAACTTTTGCATCCTGGCGCAGGATATTTATGAAATGATTTTCTCTGCGTGCTCCGCGTCTCTGCGTGGGATTTATTAACGTATCGATCCGGGCCTAGAGGTACATCCACAGCAGTACCGCCCCCAGCAGCAACCGGTAGACCACGAACGGCATCATGCCGATGCGCTCGATCAGCTTCAGGAAGAAATGGATGCACAGCCAGGCACTGACCGCCGACACGCCGGCACCTGTCAGGATGGCAAGCCAGTCGACGGGTGCCGCCTGCTGCACCAGCATGAGCGTTTCATAACCACCGGCCATCATGATCAGCGGGATCGAGAGCAGGAAGGAAAAACGCGCGGCGGCCGACCGCGTCATGCCCAGCGCCAGCCCGGCGGTCATGGTGATGCCGGAACGCGAGGTCCCTGGCACCAGTGCCAGCGCCTGCGACAGTCCGATAATCACAACATCGCCAATACGCAGCGCATGCTCATCGCGTTGCTGGCGGCCGCGCCAGTCTGCCACGCCCAGCAGCACCCCGAAGCCGATGGTGGCCGCGGCAATGACCAGCGGTGAACGCAGCCAGGTTTCGATGACATCGTGCAGCAACAGCCCCAGCACCGCCGCCGGTATCGTACCCAGTATTACGAACCACGCCAACCGCGCGTCGGCGTCCGCCTGTCGCGAGCCCAGCGAGCGCAACCAGGCGGCCAACAGGCGCGACACATCCTCGCGGAAATACACCAGCACCGCGAGCAGCGTGCCGACATGCACCGCCACGTCGAAAGCCAGCCCCTGGTCGGTCCAGCCCAGCAGTCGCGGCAGCAGGATCAGGTGCGCGGAACTGGAGATCGGCAGGAACTCGGTCAGCCCCTGCAGCAGGGCGAGATAGATGGCGTGCAGGTTCTCCATGGCCGCGCATTCTGCGCTGATGCGGTTGAATTCTCAACAAATCTTGCTCGCGCGAAGACGCAAAGAAAACGAATACCACGGCGGGCGCTGGGAGCACAGAGACAGGAAATGCTTTCGTAATTATTCAGACTGGGTCAACAGCACATCCACTGGATATGCGTGCAACAATCAAAAAAATGTGCCGACATCTGTAGCCACAGGCCACCATATCGAATTTTCTGACTTCTGCCAATATCAGCAACACGTCACACTGTCACCGTTATATTTCAGGAACATCCGGGATGAAATACGAAACAATGGATTTGTATATAAGCTGGATGTTGTCAACTGCTGACTTTTTGTCGCTGGTAAAGTTTATCTGATACCAGGAATGCCTGATTGTCGGCCTTGCAATAAATTCAGACGCATCGAACTGGAGTAAACAGTCACCGTCATACTCCAGGGAGGATCCCCGTCTCCTCGATTTCAAGCATCGCGCATGGAACCGATGTACAGAAACGCAACCCGCCCCCCCGAAAGGATCAGCGCGCCGGTCTGTAGCAGCCAAACTATCCCGGGAGCAAAAGCGCCTTACCTGGTGAAGGCGGCAACAGGAATGGCTTGTCCCTGCACACCGCGTGATTCGCTTTGCGCAACACCACGTCCTTGCAGCAATGAGCATTCTTTCCAGTCTCTGACAGTGCATTTTGTCACTGCACAGTCAAATTCACAGAAAGAAAGTTCTTCGGGGACTTCCTGGACGAGAATTGAAAACAGACGGTCAAGCATGGCGGCACCTTTATAAGGGCTAATAATTATGTGTTGTACGGCCTGGTTGTGAATAATTCTCAGCAATTCCCGTACCATGCACCGATATGTCACTGACAAACATATGCTTGGGTGTTACACCTCCCGCGCTGCTCAAGGCGACAACCGGCCAAAGCTGCTGTAGTTGTCACCGACAGACGACAGTAAAAACATCGAAACAGATAACATCCTGAATTGTAGATAATTCACCTGTCCCCGATATGCGACAATTTTAATTCATATTTTTCAATCGGATAGCAATCGTCGCTCGCTAATCGAAGGAGGATTTTGCCTGGCAAGCGGCCGCCCCCGGACGGCGGCGCAAATCCCGCTTCTGTTACCCCGACCCGGACATCAAACCGGTAACCGGCAGCGCTTCAATGCATTGAAGCACCGGCTCAGCCTACGCCCTGGCGGAGAACAGCTACCGGATTGGTGATGCGGTATCTCCCCTGGTTTCACCCGCTCAATTCGGGCTAGACAGGATCGGCAACACGTGTTCCTGTGTCTTTCGGCAATTGCGCCCTGCAGCCGTGTGCGAGATGTTTTTACAGACGATGCCGGAAATCCGGTCCGCGGAACCCCGGCACCTCGATATCCAGGTCGCGCGCCAGGCCGATGCACTGGAAGCGTTCGCCCATTTCGCCGGGCAGGATCAGCGTCTTGGTCTGTTGCGCGAGGCGCAGGTAGGCGACGTCATCGAGCTGTGACATCGCCTCCTGCAGCAGCCGGTCGATCCCGCAGTCGAGCAGGAAGTGCGCCTGGGTGGTGTAGCCGCACACCTCGAGACCGGCGTCCACGGCGGCCTCGGCGATGGCCGTGAAATCGACATGCGCGGTGATGTCCTGCAGGCCCGGCCACAGCAAAGGGTCATCATGCGCACGCTGGCGGTAGTGGCACATGAGTGTGCCGCTGCTGTGCTGCGCGTGGTAGTACTCGCGGCGCGGGTAACCGTAATCGATCAGTAACAACAGACCGCATTCAAACCGTTCTGCCACGCTGTGCAGCCAGGGTGGCAGGCCGGCGTTGAGTTCCGACTCATAGCCTGCGCCGAGTTCGCATTCATGGGCAATGCGCACAATCTCCGACGCAATGTCCGGATCTTCCGCCGCTCGCAACTGCCAGGCAAAACCGTCTTCCGCGCCAGCCACATAAAAAAGTTCGGCACTCTGCCCGCCCCAGCGAAAACGCTCCACCGCCATGGCATCCAGCACCTCGTTGCCCAGCATAACGCCACGGAAACCGGGTTCCGGCAACTGCCCCAGCCAGGCCACGCGCTCGCAGAGGTGCGGCAGCTGTGCGCGCAGCAATTCCTGCTGGCGCGCGCGAAGCTCTGCACTACGTTCGAGAATGCAATAGCGTGCCGGCAATTGCCCCAGGCTATCGAGCTCGCCGAGCAGGTCCACGGCCAGCCGCCCGCTGCCGGCGCCGAACTCGAGAATGTCGCCGCCGGCCTGCGCCAGCACCGCGGCACAGGACCGCGCCAGGCAACGGCCGAACAGCGAAGAGAGCTCCGGCGCCGTGACAAAATCACCCCCGGCACCGAACTTGCGCAGGCCCGCACTGTAGTAACCCAGGCCCGGCGCATACAGGCACAGCTCCATGAAACGGGAAAATGGAATGGCCCCGCCGGCAACATCGATCTCCTGCCGGATCAGCCTGGCCAGCTTCCGGCTGTGCGCACGCTCGTGCGCATCCGGCGCGGGCAATTCGCTGGCAGAGTGCATACCGATTCGTGCTGTCAGTCGACCGGCGGCCAGTCGATCCGTGTCAGCACCTGCTGCGCATCGTCGAACGCGTCCCACATGTCGGCATACCGCTCGCCACTGGAAGGGTGGCGTGCATCGGGCGCGATCTCGGCCAGCGGATAGAGCACGAAGGCGTAGCGGGTGATATCGGCACGCGGCAGCTTCAGGCGTCCCTGGTCGATGACCAGGTCGTCGTACAGGAGCAGGTCGAGGTCGAGGGAACGTGCCGTCAGTGCGCCGGTTCGTTCACGCCCGCTGCCGGCCTCGATCTCGTGCAGGTGGTTCTGCACCTCCTGCGGCGACAGCTCCGTGTCGAAGCCGACCACCAGGTTGTAGAACGGCGCACTGTCGAAACCGACCGCCGCGCTTTCGAATACCGACGAACGCAACAGCGGTCCGTATTCGTCGCCCAGCTGCTGCAGCGCCAGGCTGATATTGCGTACGCGGTCGATGTTGCTGCCGATGCTGACGTAGACCCGTGCCACGAAGTATCAGTCCCGCTGGCCGCGCTCGATGATGACACCGACATCGCGCGAACCGCGCACGGCACCCGGCTTGTGCACGGTGAGGCGCAGCCAGGGCACGTTGAACTCGTTCAGCACGATTTCGGCGATCTTTTCCGCGAGCGTTTCCACCAGCTGGAACTCGCTGGTCCCGACGAAGGCGATCAGCCGCTTGGCGACAGCCTTGTAGTTGAGCGTGTCCTCGATGGCATCGGTCGCAGCCGCGGCCCGGATATCGGCACCCATCTCCAGGTCGAGGCTGATGGTCTGCCGGACCTTGCGCTCCCAGCCGTAGATACCGATAAGGGTTTCGATGCGCAGATCGCTGATGAAAACTGTATCCATGGAATTGCCGCCGTGGTCACCGGCGTTTCAATATAGAGCCTTGACGCCCCGAAGACCAGCGCCGCCCGATCGTGCGCGGATTGCGCTTGACGCCGGCCCGGTTACCGATTCCAATGACCCGCCATGGACCCCCATTACCTGCTCATCGTCGCCGGCTACCTGTTCGGCTCCATCTCGGCCGCGATCATCGTCTGCAAGTTCATGGGGCTGCCCGACCCGCGCACCGAGGGTTCGCGCAATCCCGGCGCAACCAACGTCGCGCGCCTCGGCGGCAAGAAGGCCGCCGCGCTTACCCTGCTGGGCGACATGCTCAAGGGCCTGCTGCCGGTAGTGGCGGCACATGCCCTGCACGCGTCCGCCACCGTGCTGGCCGGCACCGCGCTGGCCGCGTTCCTGGGCCACCTTTACCCGGTGTTTTTCCGTTTCCAGGGCGGCAAGGGCGTGGCGACGGCACTGGGCGTGACCTTTGGACTGTACTGGCCGGTCGGCCTGCTGGTGTCGGGCATCTGGCTGGTCATGGCCGTGCTGTTCCGCTATTCGTCGCTGGCGGCGCTTACCGCCGTGCTGGCGATCCCGGCCGGGTTCGCCTGGCTGTGGCCTTCGCGGCCCCTGATTATCGCCATGTGCGTCATGGTCGTGATGCTGTACTGGCGCCATCGCAGCAACATCGTCAACCTGTTCAGTGGCAAGGAAGGCAAGATCGGCTTCGGCAAGAAATAGCGCTGCAGAAGCGAGGACACGCGCGAATGATAATGGCCACGGAATCTACGGAAGAACACGGAAACATAATGCCCGGGCGTAGGGTGCGTTTTACGCACCGGTAGCGGTGCACGGAGTGCACCCTACAAAAAATAACGGCCACGGAATCCGAGGAAGAACACAGAACGATGACAACGCTATAGGTAGGATGTCACCCGGGTTAATAGAGAGTGAAACTCGGGCTAGCCTCTGTCAATTTTATTCATTGTCATTCCGGCGCATGCCGGAATCCAGTCCAGGATACATATTATGCGCCGGCCCCGGTGCGTAAAACGCACCCTGCACCTTCGGTTTGTGCGGCGCCGTCTTGTTCGGCAGGGTGCACTTCGGGCACCAGTATCGGGGTGTAGAATGTACCCTGCATCTCATTGGCGGAGGCTGTCAGCTAACCGGCCTAGACCGCCGGCAACTCCTCCAGCGACCAGCGCGGCGTCACCTTGATCGACAGGCTTTCCGACTGCCCGGCGCGAAGTCGGCAATAGCCGGCGTAGGCGATCATGGCACCATTGTCGGTGCAGAACTCCGTACGCGGATAACAGACCCGGCCGCCGCGCTCGACCATCAGCTCGCCCAGGCGTGCGCGCAGTCGCCGGTTCGCCCCGACGCCCCCGGCGATGACCAGCGTTGGCAGTCCGGTCTGTTCCAGTGCGCGACGGCACTTGATCGCCAGTGTATCCACCACGGCCTCCTCGAAGGCGCGGGCGATGTCTGCCCGGTCCTGCCCGGTCTGGCCGCAACGTTGCCAGGTGGTCAGCGCGAAGGTTTTCAGGCCGCTGAAACTGAAATCCAGGCCGGGCCGGTCGGTCATCGGACGCGGGAAGCGCAGGCGATCGGGATCGCCCTGCTCCGCCAGTGCGGCCAGCGCCGGTCCACCGGGATAGCCCAGCCCCAGCACCGAGGCGGTCTTGTCGAAGGCCTCGCCGACGGCATCGTCGACAGAATCCCCCAGCAGGCGATAACGGCCCACCCCGGCGACCTCGACCAGCTGGGTATGCCCGCCGGATACCAGCAGGGCCAGAAACGGAAAGGCCGGCGGATCCGGCTCCAGCATCGGCGCCAGGAGGTGGCCTTCCATGTGGTGCACCGCCACGGCAGGCACGCCCCAGGTCCAGGCCAGCGCCCGCCCGGCAGCCGCCCCAACCAGCAGCGCACCGACCAGGCCAGGACCTGCGGTGTACGCCACGCCGTCGATGTCGCTGAAATTAATGCTTGATTTATCAATCACTTGTCGAACAAGTGGCAGCAGTTTGCTGACATGATCACGCGAGGCCAGCTCCGGCACCACTCCGCCGTAGCGGGCATGCAACTCGACCTGACTGTAGAGCGCATGGGCCCGGAGGCCGCGCTCGCCATCGTAGACGGCGACCCCGGTCTCGTCGCAGGAAGTTTCAATGCCCAGTATGACCATGCCCGTATGGTAACCGCCGGTTCTTGTTACACAAGGAAATTTTGCCTTTTGGCCGGGACGTGTATAGAATTCGCAACCCTTGTTAACCTCAACCCGAGCTGTGTTGTATGCCCAATGTCCGTGTAAAAGAAAACGAGCCGTTTGAAATCGCACTGCGCCGTTTCAAGCGTTCCTGTGAAAAGGCCGGCGTGCTGGCCGAAGTGCGTCGCCGCGAGTTCTACGAAAAGCCGACGCAGGAACGCAAGCGCAAGATGGCCGCCGCCGTGAAACGTAGCCAGAAGAAGGTTTCCCGCGAGCTGGCACGCCGCGTACGCCTGTACTGATCGCACCCCTTGCGCATGTCCATCAAGGACCGCATACAGCAGGACATGAAAGACGCCATGCGAGCCAGGGACAAGGCGCGCCTGGGCACCATCCGGCTGATCATGGCCGCCATCAAGCAACGCGAAGTCGACGAGCGCATCGAGCTGGATGATGTGCAGGTCATTATCGTGCTCGAAAAGATGGTAAAGCAGCGGCGCGAATCGATTACCCAGTTCGAGCAAGCCGGACGCGACGACCTGGTCGCAAAGGAAAACAGCGAGCTGGAAGTCATCATCCCCTACATGCCGGCCGCGCTCAGCGAAGCCGAAATCAACCAGTTGATCGATACCGCCCTGGCCGCCACCGGCGCCGCTTCCATCAAGGACATGGGCAAGGTGATGGCCGAGCTCAAGCCGCAACTCGCCGGCCGGGCCGACATGGGCGCAGTCAGCGCCCGGATCAAGGCCCGTCTGGGCTGATTTCACTGTTCAGGACCGCAGACAAGCTGTAGGAGCGGACCCCATCCGCGACAAACTCCCACCCGACCATGTAGGAGCGGATCTCATCCGCGACCCGTCATTCGACACCGTGCGCTGATAATATATATCGCGCTTGAGAAGCGCTCCTACAGCAATAGGCCTCTCCTGGCAGCTTCAAGAACATGGGTTTTTTTACCCTCTCTGCTCTCTGTGATCTCTGCGGCTTTACCTGGCGCCTTGGCACGAGTCAGGTTTTTTCGAGATTATCTTCCCATTCCCGGATATCCCTTTTAACCTTGATCCATGGCCGGCCGTATCCCGCAATCGTTCATCGATGAACTGCTCGCACGCATCGACATCGTCGATGTCATCGACTCGCGCGTGCCGCTGAAAAAGGCCGGCCGCGAATACAAGGCCTGCTGCCCGTTCCACAGCGAGAAGACCCCGTCGTTCACTGTCAGCCAGGTGAAGCAGTTCTATCACTGCTTCGGCTGCGGCCAGCACGGCACTGCCATCACCTTTCTGATGGACTACGAGCACATGGACTTCGTCGAGGCCATCGAGGAGCTTGCGCACCAGGCCGGGCTGGAGGTGCCGCGCGAGGCCGGCAGCGAAAACGTTCGCACCGATTCGACGCAACCCCTGTACAAGCTGCTGGAACGCGTGTCGGCCTGGTATCAGGAGCAGCTGCGTACGCACGAGCAGGCCGGCCGCGTGGTCGAGTACCTGAAACAGCGCGGGCTCACCGGCGAGGTCGCGGCGCGCTTTCACATCGGCTTCGCGCCAGCCGGCTGGGAAAATCTGGCGCGCGCGCTGAACGCCGACAGCGCCACCCGCAAGCTGCTGCTGGATCTTGGCCTGACGGTCAAGCGCGATGACGGTACTGGCACCTATGACCGCTTCCGCGACCGCGTGATGTTCCCCATTCATGACCGGCGCGGCCGCACCATCGCCTTCGGCGGTCGCGTGCTCGACAACAGTACGCCAAAATACATGAACAGCCCGGAGTCGGCCGTGTTCCACAAGGGCCAGGAGCTGTATGGCCTGTTCGAGGCGCGCAAGGCGGTGCGCAAGCTGGAACGCATCCTGGTAGTCGAGGGCTACATGGATGTGGTGGCGCTGGCGCAGTTCGATATCAACTATGCCGTGGCCACGCTCGGCACTGCTACCACCCGCGAACACCTCGAGCAGTTGTACCGCACGGTGCCGGAAGTCGTGTTCTGCTTCGACGGCGACCGCGCCGGACGCGAGGCCGCCTGGCGCGCACTCGAGAACGCCCTGCCCGTGCTGACCGACGGGCGCGAAGCGCGCTTCCTGTTCCTGCCCGAGGGCGAAGATCCGGATACGCTGGTACGCAAGACCGGCAAGGACGGCTTCGAACAGTGCATTGCCTCGGCCACTCACCTGTCGTACTTTTTCTTCGAACGCCTGTCCGCGCAGCTGGATCTCGGCAGTATCGATGGTCGTGCACGACTGGTTGCCGCCGCCCGGCCACTGCTGGCAACACTGCCCGATGGTATGTTCCGTCAGCTCATGACCGAGCGTCTCGCCGAGCTCGCGGGCACCTCGCCCGCGGCGCTGGCCGGCCGCCTCGAATTACCCCGGGAAACAAGGGAAAATACGCCGCCACCGACCCGCAAGGGTGGCACCACCGGCGGACACAGCCCGGTCCGCGATGCCATCTCCATCCTGCTCTACCAGCCGGCACTTGCGCAGCAGATCACAGAGCTGCCTTTCGAGGAACCCGTCGACGTGCCGGGTGTCGCACTTATGAGAGAATTGCTGGAATTGCTGCAGCGACAGCCGTTAGCAAGCACAGGTGCCATTCTGGAGCACTGGCGCGGACGCGACGAGGCACGCCACCTGGCGCGACTGGCCCAGTGGTCGCCGGTCAGCCATGACCTGAACCTGCTGCCTGATTTACTGCGCTGTTTGCAGCAGATTCAGCGTCTACACCTCGAACAGCGTATCGAGATACTGGATAAAAAGGATAAATTACATAAACTTACAGAACAGGAGCGGAAAGAATACTGGAAATTACAGACAATGCTTCAGGAGGTTCGGTAGACGGATTGACGGGCCAGGGCGACCCGGTTGAGCTTGGATTCCGCTTTCCCGCCCCCCATATGTTGTTCTATACTGCCTGATTAATTTCGCCCCCTTGACTGACTTTGACACTGGGCACGGCTGTGCCTGCGGACCGTTATGGACAAAGACCAACAATCTCGCCTCAAACTGCTGATCGAAAAAGGCAAGGACCAGGGTTTCCTGACCTACGCCGAGGTCAACGATCACCTGCCCGACGAAATCGTCGACCCGCAGCAGATCGAAGACATCATTGGCATGATCAACGACATGGGCATCCTGGTGCACGAGGTCGCACCGGACACCGATTCCCTGTTGCTGGCCAGCACCAAGAATAATGCCGATGATGACGCGGTCGAAGAGGCCGCCGCCAACCTGGTCACCGTGGACAGCGAGTTCGGCAGAACCACCGACCCCGTACGTATGTACATGCGCGAGATGGGCACGGTCGAGCTGCTGACGCGCGAGGGCGAGATTGTCATAGCCAAGCGCATCGAGGACGGCCTCAACCAGGTGCTGCACGCCCTGGCCGCCTACCCGGAATCCGCGGCGACGCTGCTACGCGGCTACGAACGCGTGGAAGCCGGCGAGATGCGCCTGAGCGATCTGATTTCCGGTTTCGTCGATCCGAACGCGGCTGATGACGAAATCAATGTCACGCAGGTCAGCAAGAACGATGATAACGCGACTACAAGCGCCAGCAGCAGCAACGATGACGACAGCGACAGCGACGACGATGACGACAGCGACAGCGATACTCCGCCGGATACCGGCCCGGACCCCGAAGAAGCGCGCCTGCACTTCACCGAGCTGGGCAAGACCTACCAGCAACTGATCACTGCCATGGAAAAGGGCGGCAAGAATGTCGCTCGTATCAAAAAGCTGCGCGAGCAGCTCACCGAGCAGGTTCTGCAGCTGAAACTGGTGCCGCGCATCATCGAGATCCTGACCACGAACCTGCGCAATGCCATTGCCAGGATCCGCACCCATGAACGCAACATCATGGATGCCTGTGTCACCCGCGCCGGCATGCCGCGCAAGGAATTCATCACCTCGTTCCCGAACAACGAGACTGATCTTGGCTGGGCCGATGCGCAGATAAAGGCCGGGAACAAGTATTCTGCCGCGCTTGCCCAGGTAAGGGACGAAATCGTTCGGCACCAGAGCAAGCTGGTCGCCCTGCAAACCGGTACGCACCTGTCAATTGCCGAGATCAAGGAGATCAACCGCCTGGTATCGATCGGCGAGGCGAAGGCACGCCGCGCCAAAAAGGAAATGGTGGAGGCCAACCTGCGCCTGGTGATCTCGATTGCCAAGAAGTACACCAACCGCGGCCTGCAGTTCCTCGACCTCATCCAGGAAGGCAACATCGGCCTGATGAAGGCTGTCGACAAGTTCGAATACCGTCGCGGCTACAAGTTCTCGACCTATGCCACATGGTGGATTCGCCAGGCCATCACACGCTCCATTGCAGACCAGGCACGCACCATCCGTATACCGGTGCACATGATCGAGACCATTAACAAGCTCAATCGCATCTCGCGCCAGATGCTGCAGGAGATTGGCCGCGAGCCGACGCCCGAGGAACTGGCCGAGCGCATGGACATGCCGGAAGACAAGATCCGCAAAGTGCTGAAGATCGCCAAGGAACCGATCTCAATGGAGACACCGATCGGTGATGATGAAGATTCGCATCTGGGTGACTTCATTGAAGACCAGAACATCGACTCGCCGATCGACGCAGCCTCGATGGAAGGTCTGAAGGAAGCAACCCAGTACGTGCTGTCCGGCCTGACCCCGCGCGAGGCCAAGGTGCTGCGCATGCGCTTCGGTATCGACATGAATACCGACCACACGCTCGAGGAAGTCGGCAAGCAGTTCGACGTCACGCGCGAACGCATCCGCCAGATCGAGGCCAAGGCACTGCGCAAACTGCGCCACCCGACCCGCTCGGAACCGCTGCGCAGCTTCCTCGAAGCCGAGTAAATAACACGCCGTGACCGTTTCGGCCACGGCGTTTTGTTCACACCGTCTGTTGCAGGGCC
>DATKZN010000116.1:0-7103 GCA_035527955.1 Gammaproteobacteria bacterium | reverse complement strand
GCATGCCGTCGAGAGCAGCCGGCAGCTGGCCGCGCACGTGCGCACCGTGGCGGTCGACATGGCCCAGATCGAATCGACCATGACACAGATCGATGCGCGCATGCAGCGCTTCGACTCGATCGGCGGCTACATGCACGTCATGACCGGCCAGACGGAGCTGATTGCCGATGGCATGGTAAATCTCGACACCAGGATGCAGGTCATCGACCGGCAGATGTCCGCCATCAATGCGCGGCTGTTCAACGTCACGCGCAGCATGGGTGCGATGGGTGGAGCAGTGAACGGCATGGGCCATTCAGTGACCGAGATCGCCCGCCCGGCAGGCATGTTCGGCTTCCTGCCCTGAGCGAAACGAAGACGCCTTACCATGCGCCAGCAAATACTCGACGATCTCACGCGCTTCATGCGCGAAATGGAGGATGACCTGTCCTGCTGCTACCGGGACGAAATCGACAAGCAGCGCATGACGACGCGGATCATTCGCGGCACGCTGGCGCTGATGCTCGCAGTGCTGATCGCGAACAGCTACTACCTGTACCAGCTGTCGGCCGGCCTGCACGAGAGCCTGCTGATGGTGGACGTGATGGCGCACCGGTTCGGCCAGGTCACCGACAGCCTGAGCCGGGTGACAGGCTCGATGACGCACATCGGCGCCCGCCTGCAGACGCTGGACGGTATCGACTCCGACATGGCCGGGGTCACCGGCGAGGTGGTGCGTATCAGCGACGCGCTGGGTGGCATCTCCGGGACGGTCACGGAATTAAGCGATGAGCTGTTGCGCGTCAACCAGTCCATGGGCGTCATCGACGGCCAGGTGTTTCACATGACCGGCAACGTGCAGCAGATCGGCGGCGGCATGCAGAAGATTTCCGGGCCCATGAACTTCATGAACAAGATGGTGCCCTGGTAGTCGCCGGGTATCGCATCCCTGTCCGGCTCAGGGCGCCAGTGGCCGCAGGCGGAACAGGCCCTGCAGTTCCGCGTCGCTGGTGAAGTACAGCGCACCGTCCGGACCGAATGCCACGCCCACCGGTCGCGCCAGCCGCGTACCGTCCGGACGCTGAAAGCCGGTCACGAAATCCACCACGTCCCGTGCCTTGCCGGCCTCGAAACGCACCATCAGCAATTGCGGCGCACGTCGTGTGCCCTTGCTGCCATAGGCGCCGCCTGTGGGGCGGGTGCCCCATGAGCCGCGCAGGGCGACGATGGCGTTGCCGGCGAATTTTCCGTCGAGAGCGGCGTTCGTCGCGAAGGCCACACCCATGGGAGCGTTGCGGGCGGGGAAGGTGGCGACGGGCAGGCTGACCTCGGTGGCCGGGCGCGGCGGTGTCCGCTCGATACAGCGGTCGCGCCGCAAGGTATTGCCGTCGTACTGAAACCACGGCATGCCGTGGAACGAGCCGTCCGCCAGTCGGGCGAAATATTCAGGTGGCTGTTCAAAGCCGAGGTGGTCCGGTCCGTTGTTGGAGGCGTACAGCACGCCGGTATCCGGGTGCCAGTCGAAGCCGACCGGGTTGCGCAGGCCGGAGGCAAACGGTTTCCAGGCGGGGTGCTCGCCGCTTTCGTCCAGCACCAGTACACCACCACGGCGGTCGGCGAAGGGATAGCTGTCGTCGAGGTACTGGTCGGAGCAGTTGCCGGTCATGCCCAGCGACAGGTACACGCGTCCATCCGGTCCGATGGCGACCGTACGGCTGGTGTGGCCGCCACCACCGGGCAGGGTGGCGAGGTGCTGCACCGCGTTCCGTGCGATGCGCGCCTGGCCGAGGGCGTAGGGCGCGCGGTACAGGCCGTCGGTCTGCGCGATGAGTAACTCGCCGTCGCGCCAGGCGACGCTGTGCGGGTAATCCGCGAGCCTGAGCAGTACCTCGGGTTGCCGGTAGGGGGGCGTCAGCCGGTAGATATTGCCGCCGCGCGAGCCGGCCAGCAGGTCGCCGTTGGGGAGGAAGGTCAGCATGCGCGGCGCGTCGAGGGCGTCGGTCAGCAACTCCAGCGTCAGGCCGGCCGGCACCTGCAGGCTCCAGTCCTGCGCGTCGACGTGCAGCACCTGATTGCGCCAGGCGGCAGCGTCGGCCGCGATGGCGATTCCGCAGTACAGCATACCCGTCAGCAGCAGTATCCGGCGCATGCCGCCAAGGATAGCCGGGCTTGCGCGTTTTTTACAGGACGGGGAGGGCCCGCTATCATACGCGGCGCCGATCCACGACCGGACATAGGTATGCACGATTACCCGCTCGTCACCCTGCAGGACATCATCATCCCGGCCGCCCGCGAGGAACTGTTGCCGCGTTTTGCCGCGGTGGCGCGCGAACACAAGGCCGATGGCAGCGTACTGACCGAGGCCGACCTTGCGTTGCAGGCACGCGTATCCGCCAGGCTGCTGGCGCGCTGGCCCGACACGCTGTTTCTCGGCGAGGAAATGACGGTGGCCGAACAGCAGACGCTGATCGCCTCGCGCCAGCCGCTGTGGTGCCTGGACCCGCTCGACGGCACCAGCAACTTCGCCACCGGTATTCCCTATTTCTGTGTCTCGCTGGCCCTGTTGCAGGAAGACCGGGTGCGACTCGGCCTGGTCTACGATCCGGTGCGCGATGAATGCTTTGCCGCCGACGCGCAACACGGCGCGCTGCTTAACGGCGCTGCGCTGGCGGTGGCCCCCTCCGGGCTGGCGCTGGAGCGGGCCACGGCGCTGGTGGATTTCAAGCGGCTGGACAAGGTGCTGGCGACGCGGCTGGTCGAGGACATCCCCTATGCCTCGCAGCGCAGCTTCGGGTCGGTTGCACTGGACTGGTGCTGGCTGGCGGCGGGGCGCGGTCACGTCTACCTGCACGGACGCTCCAATGTCTGGGATTACGCCGCCGGTCAGTTCATCTTCGCGCACGCCGGCGGCCATGCCTGCACACTGCAGGGCGAAGCGGTTTTCACCCAGGCGCTCACGCCGCGCTCCTCGGTGGCAGCGGTCGACAAGCCGCTGTTCGATGCCTGGACGGCCTGGCTGAGGGTGCCTGTCGGCTGAGGCCGGCCGGGTCGGTCTCGGCCATACAACAAAACAATATCAATAAGTTGCAGTAATTACCTCATAGTATTTATGATCCGGGAAAGGCATAGCACCTTTGTCGGATAGACCGCTGCGGGCGTTGTATACGAAAATACTGACGGACCATTGTCAGTTAACCGACGGGAGCCGCCCACGCCCGGGCAGGGCAGAAGCGCAAGAATAACAAAATGAATTTCAAAACGGCCCTGCAATCACTCCGGCACTACAAGCTGCCACGGACGCGTGTCCTCGAGCAGGAGCTCGACAGCGTCAGGGCGGATTACCAGGCCGTGTCCGCCCAGCTGGAACAGGTGCGTGACGAGTTCAGGCGGGAGCATGACGGCGACACGCAGCAGATTGCGCTGTTGCAATCGCAACTCGGCGATATCGAGTACGACCGCAACGCTGCGCGCCAGCAGGTGCAAACGCTGGAGCATTCGCTGGAGCAGGTGCGCGGGGAATTCGAACGCGCCCACAACAACGACAGCAAGCAGATCGCCGCGCTGCAGTCGCAACTGGTACAGATCGAGTCGGACCGCAACAGCGCACGGCAGCAGGCAGCCTTGCTTGACGGGGCGCTCGCGACGGCCACGCAACGCCAGGAAACGACCGAGCAGCGCCTGCGCGCACTGGAGACCCAGCTTGAGCAGGCGCGCGACCGCCACGCGTCCGAGCTTTCGCTGGCCAGGGAGTCCCTGGCCAGCCTGCAGTCGGAGCAGCAAACCCTGCTCTCCATGCAGTCCGACATGACGCACAGCTTCAGCGCTGCCAGCCGCGAACTGGTGCGTTCCATCCAGGCCAGGCCGCGCCTGCCGGTATGGCAGCTCGTGCTGGTGGCCTGCCTGCTGTTTATTTCCGGGGCGCTGGCTACCGCGCTGGTCCTGCGCGACACGCGTGAACCGCCACTGGACATGTCCGGCATCAGCGAGGGCATCGATGATCTGCAGCTGATGATGCAGGCACATTTCAGGAGTCACGACGAACTGCTCGAGACGCTGAACCGGCTCGTCAGCGGACTGTCGACCGGCGCCGCGGTGCCGCAGGTCACGCCGGTGCCGGAGGTGCTGGAACCCGACGAACAGGTGCAGCTGGATGTAATGCCGGGTGACCAGGTAAGCATGGTGCAGGAAAATCTGCAAACCCTGGGTTTCGACATTGGTGCGGCCGGTGTCGATGGTGTTCGTGGTGCGCAGACCGGCCGTGCGCTGACCTGGTTCCGCATCCTGTACTTGCCGGACAATCCGGATGCCTCGATGCAGGACATCGAAACCAGCCTGCAACGTCATGCGGACCTGGCTCGCGCAGACGCGCAGAAGTACCGGCTCGACAGCGCGGTGATGGCGGCCATACGGCTCGGCAACCTGCGCACCGGCGTGGAGTTTCCCTATCTCATGGAGCTGGCCGCGGTGGAGAGCAGCTTCAACCCGCGCGCGAGTGCGAATTCCACATCCGCCGCCGGTCTGTACCAGTTCAAGGAGGACACCTGGCTGGAAGCGGTCAAACGGCATGGCAGCAGCTACGGACTTGGCCGCTATGCAAAACAGGTCGAATATATCGTGGATGAAGACGGCAGACGGCAGCCGCAAATCAACGATCCGGAACTGCACCGGCAGGTACTCGATCTGCGTTTCAATCCGGGGCTGTCCGCCCTGCTGGCAGCGGAGAAAGTGCGTGACGGCAAGCGCAGGCTGTCCGGCAAGCTGGAGCGGGAACCCGGTCGCGCCGAACTGTACCTGACGCATTTCTTCGGCATGACCGGCGCGCTTTCCTTCCTGGAGGCGCTGGCGAAAAATCCGGACCGCATTGCCGGCGAGATCTTTCCGGGGCCGGCACGCCGCAACCGCAATATCTTCCAGCGCAGCAACCGCACGCTGCGCACCGTCTCCGAGGTCTATCGCGTGCTGGAGCGCAAGTTCAATACCGCGCGTTTCGAGGACAGCTAGTCCGGGCATCGAACCGGGCAAGGTACGCGCACGGGCCATCCCCGTCGTTTCTTGTCTGTGGCAGCGATACGCTTGTACTGAATATCCCGGGTGCCGTCCCGCAGTGTGCCGCACGCCTGCGGGACCATGCCGGCATGCTGGCTTCGTTATCTGACCGGGGTTATCCTACCCTGTATTTCACCGCCGGGCCGGCGGCAGGATCACGAGGGAGTCGGGTTCATGGTCAGGATGAGCATCCGTGGCGGGACGGTACGCCGCCGTATTCTGCCTGCGCCGACCGGCAGCACGGTCTAGCCGCATGGCAGGCAGGCAACAGCTGCGCAAACCGGTGATCGACCGCTTCGAAATCCAGCCCGGGCGGGTGCTGGCACGCAAGTATGAAGTCATCAAGCTGCTCGGACGCGGCTGGGAAGGCGAGGTCTACCTGGTGTGCGAACAACGCACGAACATCGAGCGCGCCGTGAAGATGTTCTACCCGCAGCGCAATCCCGGTGACAAGATCGCGAATTTCTATGCCTGCAAGCTGCACAAGCTGCGCCATTGCCCGATCGCCATCCAGTATCATACGCACGAGACCATCACCCACCAGCGCCATCAGATCACGCTGCTGGTGTCCGATTTCGTGGAAGGGGAACTGCTCTCGGAGTTCATCGCGCGCCAGCCCGGCAAGCGGCTGCCCGCCTACCCGGCGCTGCATCTGCTGCATGCGCTGGCCTCCGGCATCGAGTGTATTCACCAGATGAAGGAATACCACGGCGATCTGCACAGCGAGAACATAATGGTGCAGCGTTACGGGCTGGGCTTCGACCTGAAGTTGCTGGATTTCTTCCACTGGGGAAAGCCGAAGCCGGAGAATATCCGCGACGACGTGGTCGACCTGGTGAAGCTGCTGCACGAGGCGATCGGCGGCCAGCGTTACTACAGCAAGCAACCGCCCGAACTCAAGGCGATCGTGTGCGGCCTGAAACGCAGCCTGATCCTGAAGAAATTCCGCACCGCGGGCCAGTTGCGCGAATACCTGGAGAACATGCAGTGGAGCCACGGCTGATGGCGCCACGTTTGCTGCTCGGCCAGGACATGGCGGCGCCGCTGATCGTGCCGCTGGCGGATGGCCTGGCCTGTGTTTTTACCGAACGCCGGCCGGGACGCGAGAGCGACAACGAGGATGCCGTGGCGCTGATCCCCGGCGATGCCGACAGTGCCGTGGTCGCCGTGGCTGACGGCCTGGGCGGCCTGCCGTCCGGCAACCTGGCCGCGGCACTCGCGTTGCAGCAACTGGCCGACTGTGTGGCCGGGCAGTCCGGTGACGCCCAGCGCGAGGCAGTGCTGACCGGCATCGAGGCCGCCAACGCCGCCGTGCTCGCGAACGGGCAGGGCGGTGGCACGACCCTGGCCGTGGTGAGTATCTACAACGACACGGTGCGTGCCTACCACGCGGGTGATTCCATGATCGTGGTGTGTGGACAGCGCGGCAAGCTCAAGTACCAGTCGGTGCCGCATTCACCGGTCGGTTACGCCGAGGCGTCCGGGATGATGGACGAGGATGAGGCCATGTTCCACGCCGAGCGTCACCTGGTGTCCAATATGGTCGGTATGAGCGACATGCGCCTCGAGGTCGGACCGCTGGTGAAGCTGGCCCGCTACGACACCGTGGTGCTTGGCAGCGACGGTCTGTTCGACAACCTGTTCGTCAGCGAGATCATCGACCTGGTGCGTGCCGGGCCGCTGGAAAAGGTGGCACAGCGCCTGCTGGCCACGTGCCGCGAGCGCATGCAGATGGTCGACGACGAGCGTCCGCACAAGCCGGACGACCTGGCCTTCATCCTGTTCCGCCGCAGTTAGCCCGCATTTCTCACCGGGCGGCGGTTATCCGACATAACGAGCTGGAAGCATGAAGATAAATACTATTTGGCAACGAACAGCTTGTCGGTGGCCGGTGCCTATCCCGGCACTGGCTGGTTCTCGCGCGCCCGTACTTGCTCTTCATTCAAGTGGTAGCTACGGCTACCACTTTCATTCCAGAGCGGCGTCCGGACACGCGAGCCCTGAGCCAGCATCCGGGATCCCGGTGAGAAATGCGGGCTAGCCGCGACTGCCGCAAGGCGTCGCAGGCGCGGCTTGCG
>DATKZN010000115.1:0-4749 GCA_035527955.1 Gammaproteobacteria bacterium | reverse complement strand
CACGCTGACCTTCAGTCCGGGTGATATCGCCGATGGTGCGGTGACGGAAGTGCGCTACGTGGTAGAAGTTGCCATCGGCGTCCGCAACGGTGATGCCATTAACAGCGCCATCGCCAACGCCAACGGTAGCACGCTTGTGTCGAACCGGAGTATGGCCAGTGTGCGGATCAGGCAGGACTTCCTGCGCAACCGGAACATCCTGATGGGACGCGTACTCACGGGTGGTTGCGACGCGCCGGATGATGACAGTGCCCGGGGGCTTGCCGGCGTGCGCATCTACCTGGAAAACGGCAGCCATGCCGTCACCGATGACCAGGGCATGTTTCACGTCGAGGGCGTGAGGCCCGGCAGCCATGTCGTGCAAATGGACCTCGAAACCCTGGCGCCGCAGTATGAACCGCTTGTCTGCGATGAGCATTCCCGATTTGCCGGGCGCGCCTTCTCCCGCTTTGTGGATTTACAGGGTGGCAGCCTGTGGCGCACCGACTTTCATGTCAAGACGCTCCCGCCGCCAACAGCGGAAGTCGAACTGGTATTCAACAGCAGTGTGGATGATCAACTCGCGACCTACCACCTCGCCCTGCGTGGCGGTGATATTGCGCTGGACGATATGCGCCTGATGGTCAACCTGCCGGAATCCATCCGCTACCTGCCCGGCAGCAGCGTGCTGGACAACACGAGCATTGCCGATCCCGAAGTCCGCGGCACGGTACTGATTTACAAGCTTGGCGAGGTGCCGGGCGCATGGGCCAGGCAACTCAATTTCCTTGCCGAAGTGGACGTGAAAGCCAAAGCCGCCATGCTGCCCAGCAAGGCATTTCTGATGTTCAACAGCCCGGGCAGGGACAAGCAGCGCACGCCGGTTGCTGAAACCGTGATGCAACGGATTCGTAACGAGCAACATCATCGGAGTGATATGAGCACGCATTTTGATACTTTAAGTGCGCAACTGACCGAGACAGACAAGGCGGAACTCAAGCAGCTCGCCAGTAAACTGCTCAAACACAAGGTGTTACGCATTGAAGCGACCGGCCATACCGACAATGTTCCGATCAGCGAGCGCTCGCGGACACTGTTCGCCGATAATCTCGTGCTTTCGGAGGCCCGCTCCAGGACTGTCGGTGAATACCTGGCCGGACTGCTGCACCTTCCCGATGCCGCCCTGGTTATCCATGGCCTGGGTTCGACCAGGCCAGTCGCGCTGAATCACACCGAGCAGGGCCGGGCCAGGAACCGTCGGGTCGAATTGCACATCGTGACCGAAACCATGCCGGATGATTCGCAGATAAGCGACATCATCACGGAGAGTAATATTGCGGTTGAGGTTGAAGGCGAGTGGCAAAAACGGCCGCCTCCGGACAGAAAAACCTCGTCCGCGGAAGTCAGGCTGGCCAGCATGCCCGCCTATGACAGGGCCTGGGTGGAAGCCGCGGCGCCCGGTCTGCAGCTGTTATGGCCGCCCGAGGACTACAACCCGCCAATCCCGAGTATCAGGATCGCGGTCAAGCATGACCCGGCGCAACAACTGACGCTGCTGCTCAATGACAGGCCGGTAAGTGCACTGAACTTCAATACCCGGGTCAAGAACACGGCCGGTACGGTAGTGGTCAGCCAGTGGGCCGGTGTGGATATCGAGAAAGGCAACAACACCCTGATCGTGGAAGTCCACGATGCCGGTGGCAGGCTGGTGGAGCGCATCCAGCGGGCTGTCCGCATGTCATCCCTGCCGGTGCGTGCGGAACTGGTCGAGGACCGCTCCCGCCTGATTGCCGACGGCAAGCAGACCCCGGTCATTGCGGTGCGCCTGTATGACCGTGACGATCATCCCATCCGTGAAGGCCTGATCGGTGAGTTCATGGTTGAGCCGCCGCATACGGCGCAGCAAAATATCGATGACCTGCAGCGCCAGCCGCTGGCCGGACTGGATCGCGGCAACGCGCGCTATCGCGTCGGCAAGGACGGCATCGCCCTGATCGAACTCAAGCCAACCACCCGGACCGGCGTGGCCACGCTGGTCATCCCGCTGCAGCATCGCGATGCGACACTGCGTCCCTGGTTGCAGGCGGCTCAGCGTGACTGGATCCTGGTGGGCCTGGCAGAAGGCACCGTCGCCCACAACACCGTCAGCGGAAACATGGAATCGCTGTCGGCGGCGGACCTCGAGGAAGATACCTATACCGATGGCAAACTGTCGTTCTTTGCCAGGGGCAGCATCAGGGGCGAATGGTTGCTGACGCTTGCCTACGACTCCGGCAAGGATACGAAAGAACGCAATACGCTGTTTCAGGATATAGATCCGGATGCCTACTACCCGGTTTATGGAGACGAAACGGTGCAGGGCTATGATGCCGCCAGCCGCGAGAAACTTTATGTCCGGCTTGAACGCCGCCAGTACTACGCCCTGTTCGGGGATTACCAGACCGGTCTGACGGTCACCGAGCTGGCCCGTTACGATCGCTCCCTGACCGGCTTCAAGTCCGAACTACGCGACAGGTATTACAACCTGAACGTGTTTGCCAGTGAAACCGCCCAGAATTTCGTCAAGGATGAAATGCGTGGCGATGGCACCTCGGGCCTGTACCGCCTGCGTTACCCGGACCTGGTGTTCGCCTCCGACCAGGTCAGTATCGAGACCCGCGACCGTTTTCGCCCGCAAATCGTGCTGTCCACCCGGCCCCTGACGCGCAACATCGATTACAACATCGACTACGATGCCGGCACCCTGTTTTTCAGGCAGCCGGTTCCGAGCAGGGACGCCAGCCTGAACCCGGTGTTTATCGTCGTCGACTATGAAACCCGCGCCGCCGGCGCGGAAGCGTGGACCTGGGGCGGGCGCGGTGCCGTCCAGCTCATGGATGACAGTGTTGAAATCGGCGCGACCTATATCAACCAGGGACAGAACACCGGTGACGATACCCTCAAGGGTGTCGATGCCACCATCGACTTCACCAGCAGCATGCAATTGAAGCTGGAATATGCCACCAGCCAGGTGAGCAATGCCGCGGACCGGTATGCCTACCTGGCGGAGTTGCGCCGGACCTCCGGTACGGTGGATGGCAGTGTCTATTACCGGGAACAGGAAGGCGGGTTCGGGCTCGGCCAGCAAAGCCTCATCGGTACCGGCACCAGCCTCTACGGGATCGATGGCCGCTATCACCTGACCGACAGGTTCGACTTCACCGCGCAGGCATTCCGACAGACCGACCTGCAAACCGAGGCGGAACGTGATGTGGTCGAGGCGGGCGTGGTGTATGAAACGGCCAGCCAGGGTGCTTCCGCCGGCCTGCGCATGGCCCGGGACAGCCATGCCACCGGTGCGACGGATACTTCCCGCCAGCTGGCGGTCGGCGCACACAGGAGTTTCCTCGACAGCCACCTGAACCTGCGCATCGATCACGACCAGTCCCTGTCGGGTAACGCCAATCCCGAATACCCGACGCGCACGATCCTGGGAGCCGATTACCTGCTGAACCCGTCGACCACGCTGTTCGTGGAGCAGGAGCTGACCTTCGGTGACAGGGAGGATACCCGCGGCACCCGGATCGGCATGAACACCAGGCCGTGGACCGGCGCTACCGTGAATACCTCGCTGGAACAACGCGGCAGTGAATACGGTCCGCGCCTGTTTGCCAATGCCGGTCTGCAACAGACCTGGCAGCTTACTGACGAGTGGAGCGTGGATACCGGCCTGGACAGCAGCACGACCATCAGGGACCCGGGTAATGTTCCCTTCAGCCTCACGCTGCCACCGGCATCCGGCAATACCGAGGATTTTACCGCCGTCTCGCTGGGGGCCACCTACCAGGTCGAGGCCTGGTCATGGACCTCGCGGATCGAGCGGCGGACCGCCGATGCGGAAGACAAGTGGGGGTTTTACAGCGGCGCGGCGGGTGAGCCACGCCAGGGCCTGGGGCTGTCTGCACGCCTGCAGTTGTTCGAAACACAGTCTGCCGCCGGGATCGAAGGCAGGCAGGCGGACCTTCGGCTCGGCCTGGTGCGTCGTCCGTTCGGGCGCCGCTGGACGCTACTGAATCGCACCGACCTTGCCGTCGATACCCTGGACGGCGGGGTCAGCACCTATGACAACTGGAAGGTGGTGAACAATCTGCTGGCGAACTATCGCCGCAAGGCAAACCAGGTCAGCACGTTCTACGGTGCAAAATACACGCGCGACACCATCGATGACGCCGACTATTCCGGTTTCACCGATTCATTCGGTATCGAGGCGCGCCGGGATATCGGCAAACGCTGGGACCTGGGAGCGCGTGCCAGCACGCTGCACAGCTGGAACAGCGATCAATACGAATACTCCTTCGGCGTGTCCGCCGGCTTCAATCCGGCGACCAACATCTGGGTGAGTGCCGGCTATAACTGGAACGGTTACGAAGACGATGATTTTTCACTCGCCGGCTATACGGCGACAGGACCGTACCTGAGATTGCGCTTCAAGTTCGACCAGCAGACGGTACGTCAGACTGCGGACTGGTTTAACCGGCAGTAATAGCGTGAATGTCGATATGAGCATCGAACAGCAAACGATACAAGTCGCGAAGCGACACGGTCGAGGGAGTGCAGCTGTCATGGTGACGGACTGGCGACCGGTCGTGCGGTCAATCACCCGCCTCGCCGTATTGCTGTGGGTGCTGGGCACCGGTCTGTTTATGCCCTGGCAGCCGGTCAGGGCAGGCGTGCCTGTCACGCTTTACCAGAGTTTTTCCGGCAATCTTAACTATACCGCCACCGGCGGCA
>DATKZN010000114.1:0-8336 GCA_035527955.1 Gammaproteobacteria bacterium | reverse complement strand
CGCGGCGTCACTGGCAGCCAGCGCCGCCAGCAGGCGGTAGATCACGTCGCGGTCGATGGTGCCCAGCATGCTGCGCACCTCCGCCTCGCCCAGTCGACCGTCGCAGAAGGCGATCGCCTGGTCGAGCAGGCTGAGGGCGTCGCGCAGGCTGCCGTTGGCGGACAGCGCCAGCTGGCGCAGCGCCCCGGGCTCGGCCGCAATGTCTTCCTCTTTCAGGATGTGCTCGAGCTGGCCGGTGATCTGCGCCAGGGTCAGGCTCTTGAGGTTGAACTGCAGGCAGCGCGACAGCACGGTCACCGGCAGGCGTTGCGGGTCGGTGGTCGCGAGCAGGAATTTCACGTGCGGCGGCGGCTCTTCCAGTGTCTTCAGCAGCGCGTTGAAGCTGTGCCCGGAGAGCATGTGCACCTCGTCGATGAGGTACACCTTGTAGCGACCGCGGGTCGGCGCGTACTGCACGTTCTCGAGCAGCTCGCGGGTGTCCTCCACCTTGGTGCGCGAGGCAGCGTCCACCTCGACCAGGTCTATGAAGCGGCCCTCGCTGATCTCGGTGCAGGCGCTGCACTCTCCGCAGGGGTGCGAGCTGACGCCTTTCTCGCAATTCAGTGACTTGGCGAAGATGCGCGCGATGGTCGTCTTGCCGACGCCGCGCGTGCCGGTGAACAGGTAGGCGTGATGCAGGCGATCGTTGTCGAGTGCGTTGACCAGGGCACGCTGCACATGCTCCTGACCGACCAGCTCGGTGAAATTGCGGGGACGCCACTTGCGCGCCAGGACCTGGTAGCTCATCGATGCCTTGTCTGTGTTATGGCGGCGTTATTAAGGGAGGTGACCTGTACCAGCCACACCCCGGCGCCCGAGTCCACTGCTGCCGCTGCTCCCTTCCGGGCCTGACGGGGTTCACAGCTTATCGTCGCGGGGGGACCGGCACAAGCCACCATAAACAGGTGGCACATTATAAGGTGTACGCGCCGGTTTTTTAACAAATAACTGATTAATTCATCTTCCGTTATTCCGGGGCATCCCGGGCAACAGCGCTGGCACGCAGAATGTCCGCAGAGTGAGCGAGCGCAGCGAGGCATCCAGTCACAGCGTATTCATCCTCGTCATTCCGGCGCAGGCCGGAATCCATGGGAACAACCACTGGATTCCGGGTCCCCGCTACGCGGCGCCCGGAATGACGAATCAATCAGAGGTCCCTGACCGGCTTGATTTACCCCGGGATCGCTGTTATTCAGGTTGGCACAACAACAACGGGGGATATGGCATGAACAACAATCACGCGGCCTACTGGAAGGCCAACCTGCGACTCGTCACCGGCTGCCTGGTGGTCTGGGCCACGGTGTCCTTCGGCTGCGGCATCCTGCTGGTGGACTTTTTCAACCAGTTTCACCTCGCCGGCTACCCGCTTGGCTTCTGGTTCGCCCAGCAGGGCTCACTGTACACCTTCCTGGGGCTGATATTCTTTTACGCCTGGCGCATGAACCGGCTTGACCATCAGTACGGCGTGGACGAGGTCTGAGCCGTGAGCCTGCAGACCCTGACCTTCATTACCGTGGGCCTGAGTTTCGCCCTCTACATCGGCATCGCCATCGCCCAGCGCGCCACCAGCACCGGGGACTTCTATGTCGCCGGCAAGCACGTACACCCGGTCGCCAACGGCATGGCCACCGCGGCCGACTGGATGTCGGCGGCCTCGTTCATCTCCATGGCCGGCCTGATCAGTTTCCTCGGCTACGAGGGCGGCATGTACCTGATGGGCTGGACCGGCGGCTACGTGCTGCTGGCCATGCTGCTCGCACCCTACCTGCGCAAGTTCGGCAAGTTCACCGTGCCGGAGTTCATCGGCGACCGCTACTACTCGCAGCTGGCGCGTGTGGTCGCGGTGATCTGCCTGATCTTCATCTCCTTCACCTACGTCGCCGGCCAGATGCGCGGCGTCGGCATCGTGTTCTCGCGCTTCCTGGAGGTGCCGGTGGACACCGGTCTGTACATCGGCATGGGCGTGGTGTTCGTCTACGCCGTGCTCGGCGGCATGAAGGGCATCACCTACACCCAGGTCGCGCAATACTGCGTGCTGATCTTCGCCTACACCGTGCCGGCCGTGTTCATCGCCCTCAACGCCACCGGCAACCCCTTCCCGCAACTCGCGCTGGGCAGCGAACTGGTGGACGGTACCGGTTCCTTGCTCACTAAACTCGACCAGACGCTGGTTGACCTCGGCTTCGGGTCCTATACAGAACCGTTCAACGACAAGTCGATGATCGACGTGTGCGCGATCACGCTGGCGTTGATGGTCGGCACCGCCGGCCTGCCGCACGTCATCGTGCGCTTCTTCACCGTGCCGCGGGTGCGCGACGCGCGCATCTCCGCCGGCTGGGCACTGCTGTTCATCACCCTGCTCTACACCACGGCGCCTGCGGTCGGTGCGCTGGCACGCATGAACCTGGTCGAGACCGTCAACGGCCCGGATGGCAGTGGCACCTTCTACACCGCCATGCCGGACTGGTTCAAGACCTGGGAGAACTCCGGCCTGCTCGCCTGGTACGATCACAACGATGACGGCAAGGTGCAGTATGCCGCAGGCTCAGCCTTCGCCGGCGACGGCAAGCCCGCGTTCGACGCTGACCAGCGCGGCCCGCTGCGCCAGCGCCTCACCACCAATCCCGGCGCAGGCGAGATCGAGGACGGTGCGCCATTCGCCAACGAGATCTACGTCGACCGCGACATCATGGTGCTGGCCAACCCGGAGATCGCCGGGCTGCCGAACTGGATCATCGCCCTGGTCGCCGCCGGCGGCATCGCCGCGGCCCTGTCCACCGCCGCCGGCCTGCTGCTGGTGATCTCCGCCAGCATCTCCCACGACCTGCTCAAGAGCACCTTCGCGAAGAACATCAGCGAGAAGAACGAGCTGATGGCCGGGCGCATCGCCGCCGGTGCCGCGATCTGCATCGCCGGCTACCTCGGCCTGCACCCGCCCGCCTTCGTCGCGCAGGTGGTTGCTTTTGCCTTCGGCCTGGCCGCCGCATCACTGTTTCCCGCGATCCTGATGGGCATTTTCAACAAGCGCATGAACAAATGGGGCGCCATCAGCGGCATGCTCGCCGGGCTGAGCTTCACGCTCGGTTACATCATTTACTTCAAGGGCGTGTTCATCGAGCCGCTGGCCGCGAACGTGCCGGAGAACTGGATCCTCGGCATCTCGCCCGAAGGTGCCGGCGTGATCGGCATGGTGATCAACTTCGTGGTGGCAATGGCGATTGCGCGCAACACAGCGCCGCCGCCGGCGCATATACAGCAGATGGTGGAGGAGATTCGGGTGCCGCGGTGAGGTTGTCTCGCGCACTTAAATGGTGTCAGAGCACATTTTTCCCTAATATTAGCGGAGATTGTGCTCTGACACCGATTCACTTTCCGATTCACTCGATTTACTGAAACAGAAATACTGCTATGACCAGGCAACACGCACCTTCCGCGGAACCTCGTTTACGTACCATACCAGGGTTGGCTTTCTTGGTGATCGCATTGCTGCCATTTCTTATCTCCTGTGACAGCTTCAGCGAACGCCTTCATCCTGAGCAGACGGCCAGTCATCCAAGAGATGCAGGTTATAGAGCGCTACGTACGTTGCTCAGCGATGAGCAACATATCAAGACACTCCGCATCGTAAAATCCGTCGTTACCTTCCAGGCAACAAGTGACTCTACCATAGCGCTGATTGATGACATCGCCACGACTGCTTCCAGCAGTCTGGCCGAAATCGACAAACTTGCCACACTGGAACCCGAGATCAATTTTGACGAATCAGCTCCCGCCCAGCTTGGTAGCGAGATTCTCGACGCGCTCCGGGTGGCAACTGCCTGGGAGCTCATATCCGCATCAAGAGATGACTTCGAGCTGAATCTCGTTCTCAGTCAGACCCAGGCTCTCCGCCTGATAAGCCAGTTACTCAAGGAGCTTCAGAAGCTTGACCCGAATGCAAAGCGGCAGGTCTGGCTGGCTGGTCTTGACGATAATTACGTGGATCTCTACAGGCGCGCCGTAGCACGCCTGTCTGTAGCAGATGAATAATATAAACGAATGGTGTCAGAGCACATTATTCCCTTATATTAACGAACACCGGGATCTGACTCCGATTTACCGAGGAGGCGCTCATATGAAGCTCGCAAATCTGATTTTGTTTGCTTCGATTTCCTGTTTTCTGGCTGCCTGTGTGGATTTTACCGCAAAACTCGCCGCCATGACCCCGGAGGAACTGGCTGGCATGTCGGACAAGAAGGTTTGCGCGATGGCGGGGTATACAACGACTCTCCCAAACTTTCGGCAGGAGTTGGAACGGCGCGGGCTCAGCTACGGCATGTGCTGTTACAGGGATCTGTTGGACCGCTGCAACGCACAGTTCGTCCCCATCAAGGGAGAGGTCCACACCCTGCACGCCACTGATGACGTGGAGCTTGTCATGGAAGGAGAAAGCATCGACCGACCACACATCAGGATCGGAACACTCGTGGACAAGTGGTACGACAATCTCAAGACCGGCGTGAACACGTATTCTTCCGGGGAATACGCCAACGCGATCTCACAGGAACTGGTGACCGCCAACGGTCGGAAGCTGGTCCCGCACGCTATCGTCGCCGAGCGCTTCGAGCAGGATTACAGGGAAAAGGCCAGGGAAATCGGCGCGGACGCGGTGCTGGTCACCTTCACACGGATAGGCGTGCTGAGCGGTGCCGGCGGCCAGCCGATGTCTGTCATCCCCTCGCCGTATGGCCCGACCGTGGTGACAACGTCGGCAACAGGCACATCCTTCGAAATCGACCTCGTAGCTGTCAAGTATAAATAACTGCGTAACAAAGGGGCCGGATACACTTTATCAATGACTTAGAAAATGCATCCGATCCCTTTATTTGCAAAGACCGCCCAATGACGGCCAGCGCGGTCCATGGGCTTCCTGGCGCCTGCCAAAGTATGGTCTATACTCATAACTACTGCTGGATAATCTGTAGCCGATCAGATTGGCCATTCAGCAGGCTAGAGCCAGCGCTTTGTCATTCGAGGGTGGCATGGATTTCTGGCTGTAGCGAAACCCTCGTTGGGCCTTGCCTGACTGCTAGGTGGATGTGCGTTGTCCCCACGACAAGGTAAGACACAGAATAATCGGCTGCGGCGGCCTTCGGGCCGCCGTTCTGTATCTGGCACACCCTACCCCAGGTTAAAACGGGTCAGCACCCTTTTTACTACCCCACCGATTGCGGGAAACCCGATAGTGAGTAACCGGGGTAAGATCCCGGTTTTCCTTTCTATTAGCGGAAACTCGTATCTGACCCCGGATTTGCATTGATCCCTTTAGACTTAGCCATTCACCGCAGACTTTAGCAAGGCAGCGCTGGCCTCTGCATCCTGTACCGACAGCGGCACGATGAGCTGCTTTCCTGCAACAATATGACTGCTGTCCAGCTGGTTGATCTTGCGCAGGTGGGAAATGGTTGTCCGTCTGTTCAGCGCGATGGCACTCAATGTGTCACCCGGGCGTATCCGGTACCTGACCGATTGCACACGCTGATCGGCAGGCAGCTGCGCAAGACGTTCGCGGAAACGCTGCGCTACAGCCCTGGGAACGAGCAATCTGTGCGATCTGCCGGGTGGTGTTACCGACCGGGTAAGCCCCGGGTTGAGGCGCTGCAGTTCGTCCAGGGAGGTTCCGCTCAGCCGCGCGACAACCTGCAAGTCAAGTGGTCCGCCGGTGTCCACACTGGTGAAGTAGTCGTTGTTGGCCAGTGCCGGTAGCGTGATCCGGTACGCCGCGGGATCTGCAATGATGGCACTCACCGCGAGCAGTTTCGGCACATAGTTCCGGGTCTCTTCGGGCAACGGCAGATGCCAGAAGTCGATCGCCCTGCCCTGGCTGCGATTTGCGCGGATCGCCCTGTTTACCCGTGCACTGCCTGCGTTGTACGCCGCCAGGGCCAGCAGCCAGTCGCCGTCATAACGCCGGTGGAGTGCACTCAGATAATCGAGAGCGGCCTCGGTAGCCGCGACGACATCCCGCCGGCCGTCAAACCACCAGTCCCGGCGCAGCCCGACATCACTGGCGGTGTGCGGCATGAATTGCCAGATACCGGTTGCCCCGGTTGGCGAGCGTGCAAAGGGGTCAAAGGCGCTTTCAATGACCGGCAGCAAGGCGAGTTCTGCGGGTAAGCCACGCGCCTCCACGCGACCGAGGACGTAATACAGGTAGGGCTCACCCCGCTGCAGGATCTGATTAAAGTGCCAGGCGTGCTCGTGGTACGTCTCGACATGCTTCTGCACGGCTGCAACGCCCTGGTCCGTGAGGCCGAAGCCCGCACGCAGCCGTTCCCAGATATCATTGGTCTCGGCTGTACCGGAAGCGGGCTGTTCAACCTGCCTGCCAGGCTGGACAGTTTCAGGTGGCGTGAATGCAGTCAGTGGCGGGATGGATGCAATGATTGTCTCGGGAGCACGCTCAGGATGTACTTCCATCCCGTCAATGGCTGTCGCAACATCCAGGTTTTCTGTCAGCGCCGAGGCCGTTATCGCAAGCGCCGGAATCCAGAACGCATTTGCTATTGTCATTGTTGCGTTACTCCAGAGTATTTATTGTCGTTTCACACAGCCCTCTCTGGCATTCAGCATCCGTATCTCTGCAGGCACTGCAGAAGGCGATTCTCGGGATGCACCGATTTAATATAGATGCTATACAACAAACCGACAGGGATATATTGTACTTTTGATCTAGGTAGCAACCCTGACGACGGCGTCAGAACCGGTTGATTTGATGTGTAATTAGCGGGATTCCTTGGATAAAGTAGGTCTAATGGCAAATAAAGGGGCCGGATACATTATTTATGAAGGTAATTATATCGACCTCTATTATTTGCGTTGAAAAATGTCCGTGTTGATAGGTTACGCTGAGCAAACGGAATAATGGATTCCCGGACTCATTCACAGGTCTGCGCTGCGCTTGCTGCTGCCCTGCTGTGCATAGTGTTCCTTGATGGCTGCACCGGGCCTGCGGCGCACAGGCCATCTCCCGGCCCGGGCGGATACAGGGAAACGGGCATGGCTTCCTATTACGCCAGGAAATTCCAGTCCAGGAAAACCGCCAGCGGCGAGCGCCTGGACAACAATTCCATGACAGCGGCTCACCGGAGCCTGCCGTTCGGGACCGAGGTAACAGTGAAGAACCTGGCCAACGGCAAATCCGTCAGGGTCAGGATCAATGACAGGGGCCCGTATGTCAGAGGGCGGATTATTGACCTGACACGTGCCGCTTTTTCCCGCATTGCCAGCCTTGACAAGGGAATCGTGAAGGTTGAAATCAGCGAATAAAATACATGGTGTCAGCGCACATTTTTCCCGAATATTAGAAGAAATTGTGCTCTGACACCGGTTTACCCTGGAGGATTAAATGGTGACCTTGACGAAGGTTCGTTCAGATCCTGCACTACTCAACACACCAGCGACGCAGCCAGCATACAGACCCGATGATCTGTCAGATCATGCGCACCGGCAACTGATCGGGTATATAGGTCTTGTTCTTCCGCTAATACTGATCTACATGGCCGTGGTCAGGGATGGTGTAGCACAATGGAGAAGTCTGGAATCCATCAGCGCGTACTACTACAGCGGTGCGGTTGCTGCATTTGTAGGAATGCTGGTTGCTCTCGCACTTTTCCTGTTTACCTACCGCGGATACAACAACAAATATCACCGGGCAGACCGGGCGGCTTCTGTCATCGCCGCATTTTCTGCGCTTGGCGTAGCCATCTTTCCCACAGCAGCACCGGTTGGCGTGCATGCCTTATCCTGGTGGTCCCCGGTCACAGGGGTTCTGCATCATGTATTTGCTTTCATTCTTTTCGCAATGTTTGCGGTATTCGCGCTCTGGCTATTCCGGATCAAGCCGACTGGAGAGGAAGTCACGCCTGATAAGCGCTGGCGTAACAGAGCGTACCTCCTTTGCGGCACAGTCATTGTCGGGAGCATTATCTGGGCGGGTGTCGCCGGTCTGAATGGAAGATCCATTTTCTGGCCCGAGTCAGCTGCCTTGATAGCGTTCGCTGCATCCTGGCTCGTCAAGGGCTACGCACATACAACGATCGCCAACGTTGCACGCTCTTTGTTTAATTAATGGGGCCGGATCACTGCTGTCCCACATACTCCCTCTCCCTCCGGGAGAGGGTTGGGGAGAGGGGATCAAATCAAGTTAACTGCCTGATTTTTATTCCCTCTCCCTGGCCCTCTCCCGATGGGAGAGGGGATGCCCTGTTCGTACAGTAATGCATGACTTTCATGTCCTGTCGCTATCAACCGCTCCG
>DATKZN010000113.1:0-24966 GCA_035527955.1 Gammaproteobacteria bacterium | reverse complement strand
CATCCGGGCCAATCTCGCGCGATCTCCCATGTATTCGGGGCAAATTGGCAGTGTCGGTCCGCGCTATTGCCCGTCGATTGAGGACAAGGTGGTGCGCTTTGCCGACCGCGACTCGCACCAGATCTTCATCGAACCGGAAGGTCTGGATACGCACGAGGTCTATCCGAACGGCATCTCCACCAGCCTGTCCTATGACGTGCAGCAGACCCTGGTGCACTCCATCGCCGGTTTCGAGCGCGCGCACATCACCCGCCCCGGCTACGCCATCGAATACGATTTCTTCGATCCGCGTGATCTGAAATATTCGCTCGAGACCAAGGTCATCGACGGCCTGTTCTTTGCCGGCCAGATCAACGGCACCACCGGTTACGAGGAGGCCGCCGCCCAGGGACTGATCGCCGGCCTGAATGCCGCGCGTCAGGCGCAGGACAACGAACCCTGGACGCCGGGCCGTGACCAGGCCTATATCGGCGTGCTCATCGACGACCTGGTGACGCGCGGTACCGGCGAACCCTATCGTATGTTCACCAGTCGCGCGGAATACCGGCTGTCGCTGCGCCAGGACAATGCCGACCTGCGGCTGACCGAAACGGGCCACCGCCTGGGCCTGGTGGACGAAGTGCACTGGACGGCGTTCCGCATCAAGCGCACGGCCATCGAACAGGAGCAGCAGCGTCTTGCGGCCGTGCTGGTGCGACCGGACAGCACGGCAGGCCGCACCGTCGCCGGCCTGCTGGAGAAGCCGCTGGCCCGCGAGCAGTTCGCCGCTGACCTGTTGCGCCGTCCGGAGCTGGATTACCGCACACTGACCACCGTCGAGGGACTGGGACCGCCGGTCGCCGATGCAGTGGTGGCCGAGCAGGTCGAAATCCAGGCGAAATACGCGGGCTACCTGGATCGCCAGGCCGGCGAGATCGACCGGCAGCGCCGCCACCAGGAACAAACATTGCCGCTGGAATTCGATTACAATGCGGTACGTGGGCTGTCCAGCGAGGTATGCGAAAAGCTGCTGGATGCAAGACCGCAGACTATCGGCCAGGCAGCGCGTATTCCGGGCGTCACGCCGGCGGCGATATCGCTGCTGCTGATACATATCAAGAAAAACCGGCTGCTACGCAAGAGCGCGTAACAATCGCCAATCACAACAGGCAGGATATGTATACCGGACTCTACAACCGCAATCGCAAGGGGAAAAACAACGGCTACGTTGATCCCGGCGAGTTGCTCGAGGACGGGATCCTGGAGCTGGGTCTGGAAGAGCGCCTCGGCGGTGACGAGCTGTTGATGGAATACGTCACCGAGCTGATGAACTGGAACCGCGTCTACAACCTGACCTCGGTGCGCAAGCCGGCGGACATCATCTCGCGCCACATCCTCGACAGCCTGTCGATCGTCGACCACCTGCGCGGTGACCGCGTGCTCGATGTCGGTACGGGCGCGGGTCTGCCGGGTATTCCGCTGGCCATCGCCTGTCCCGAGCGAGAATTCGTGCTGCTCGACAGCAGCAGCAAGAAACTGCGCTTCGTGCAGCAGACACTCGGCATACTCAATCTCGACAACATCACGCTGGTCAACTCCCGTATCGAGGAATACCAGCCTGAAGCGCTGTTCGATACCACGATCTGCCGTGCGTTTTCCGATCTGCCCGATTACTACCGTTACGTGTCGCGACTGTGTCGGCCGGAAGGCCACATGCTGGCGATGAAGGGTGTTTACCCGATGACGGAGATCGAGTGCCTGGAAGCCACCGGGGTACGTGCGGATGTGATTGCACTGAAAGTGCCGGGACTTGACGCCGAGCGCCACGTGGTTGCCATGCAGGCAGCCAGCGGTACAGAGGAGGCCGCCACATGACAGCCAGGATACTCGCCGTAACGAACCAGAAAGGCGGCGTAGGCAAGACCACAACCAGCGTCAACTTTGCCGCGTCACTCGCGGAAACCGGCCGGCGCGTGTTGCTGATCGATCTCGACGCCCAGGGCAATGCAACCATGGGCAGCGGCATCGACAAGCACGAGATCAGCCGTACCGGTTACGATGTGTTGCTCGGGCATTGCCATATACGCAGCGCGATCGTGCACGCGGATGCAGCCGGTTACGACATCCTGCCGGGCAATGCCGACCTGACCGCGGCCGAGGTCGAACTGATGGCCAAGGACGACCGCGAGCGCCGCCTGCGCTCGTCGCTCAGTTATGTGCAGGCCGACTACGACGTGATCCTGATCGATTGTCCGCCGTCGCTGAACATGCTCACGGTGAATGCGCTGGCCGCCGCGCACGGCGTGCTGATACCGATCCAGTGCGAGTATTACGCGCTCGAAGGCCTGTCCGCACTGCTGGATACCGTGGAGCAGGTGCGCGTGGCGGTAAACCCGGAACTCGACATCGAGGGTCTGCTGCGCACCATGTTCGATGCGCGCAACAACCTCGCGATGGAGGTGTCTGCGCAGCTGCAGCAGCATTTCGGCGACAAGGTCTATCGCACCATCATCCCGCGCAACGTGCGCCTGGCCGAGGCACCCAGCCACGGCTTGCCGGTGCTGCGCTATGACAAGAGTTCGCGCGGTGCCATCGCCTATCTCGCGCTGGCCGGTGAATACCTGCGCCGCCACTCTCCGGTGGTCACGGCAGACAGCAGTGAAAATGAACTGGCGGAAACGGCCGCCTTCGATGCGACGGAATATCAATAGTCAGTCTGACAAGCGACGGTAATTCACATGGCAGCTAAAAAGCGCGGGTTGGGTCGGGGTCTGGATGCACTGCTGGGCGCGGGTGCACGCCCGGCATCAAGCGAACCGCCGGCGGAGGTGCTTGCGCGGCAACCCGCGGCGGCCGGCCCCTGGCCGGTACGCGTGACGCCGGACACGACCGCTGCCACGGCGCCGGCGGCACCGGCCGATGGCGACCTGTGCAGGCTGCCGCTTGATATTATCCGGCGTGGCAAGTACCAGCCGCGTATCGACATGCACAAGGAATCATTGCAGGACCTCGCCGATTCCATCAGTGCCCAGGGTGTGCTGCAGCCGATCGTGGTGCGCAGGGTCGACGGTGACGCCTACGAAATCATCGCCGGCGAGCGGCGCTGGCGTGCCGCGCAGCTGGCC
This sequence comes from Gammaproteobacteria bacterium, assembly GCA_035527955.1. Taxonomy (GTDB): domain Bacteria; phylum Pseudomonadota; class Gammaproteobacteria; order UBA9214; family UBA9214; genus UBA9214. The sequence continues at coordinate 21,862 of DATKZN010000113.1, read as the reverse complement.
GGGCTGCACGAAATTCCGGCCATCGTGCGCGATGTCGGGGACCGTGCCGCGATCGCCATCGCCCTGATCGAGAACATCCAGCGCGAAAACCTCAATCCGATGGAAGAGGCCAAGTCGCTCAACCGGCTGATCCGCGAATTCGAACTTACCCACGAGCAGGCCGCCGAGGCCGTGGGGCGCTCGCGCGCCGCGGTGTCCAACCTGCTGCGCCTGCTCGACCTCGACGATGCCGTCAAGGCCATGGTCGAGCACGGCGAACTGGAGATGGGCCATGCGCGCGCACTGCTGTCGCTGGCAGGCCCCGCCCAGATCGAGGCAGCGCGCCAGGTGATCGCACGCGGCCTGAGTGTGCGTGCCACCGAGGGACTGGTCAAGCAACTGCAGCAGCCACGCGCCAGCAAGGCGCCGCCACCACGCAAGGACCCGAACATCCGTCAGCTGGAGACCGACCTGGCTGACAAACTCTGTGCCGGCGTGTCGATCCGGCCCGGACGTGGCGGCAAGGGCAAGCTGGAGATCAGCTACAATAGCCTGGACGAGCTGGACGGGATCCTGGAGCACATCCATTAACCTTAATTGATTGACCCCTCCCGCAGACCGTCCTTATAATCCCCGGCTGCCTGATGGCCGGTTTTTCTTTCATGCGCAGCTCCGCCCATGCGCGCGTGATCTTCCAGCTGCTATCACGCAACTTGTTGAATAAAGGTTGATAATGTGGCCCTGGCGCGCGATGTTCGGATACTGGTAGCGCTGCAGCTTGCCCTGGTCGCCATGACCTCGACGGTGTTTTTCATTGTCTACGGCGGGTTCCAGGCGGGATCGGCGGTGTTTGGCGGGCTGGTGGCCGCAAGCAATATCGGCCTGCTGCTGTGGCGGCGGCACGGCGCGGACACGGGCTGTGCCCTGGGTGCCGGGGCAAGCATCCGGCTACTCTACCGCAGCGCGCTGGAGCGGTTTATCGTGATTGCCCTGCTGTTCGCGCTGGGGCTGGGAATTTGGCGGCTGGATCCACTGGCCGTGTTGGCGGGATTTGTGACGGGCCAGCTGGCCCTCGTTTTCATGGGGATGAAGGGAAAATCTGCGAGCCATGTCGTCTGACACACTGACAACGTCGGGATATATCAAGCATCACCTGACCAACCTGACCTTCGGCAAAATTCCCGAAGGACACGAGCACGCCGGTCACTGGGGCTTTGCCCACACCGGCCAGGAAGCCGCGGAAATGGGCTTCTGGGCCATCAACGTCGACAGCATGCTGTTCTCGATCGGCCTCGGTGTGCTGTTCCTGTGGCTGTTCCGCAGCGCTGCGAAGCATGCGTCCGCCGACACCCCGTCGGGCTGGCAGAATTTCGTCGAGTGGATTATCGAGTTCATCGACGACAGCGTGCGCGGCTCGTTCTCCGGCCGCAATCCGCTGGTCGCGCCACTGGCGCTGACACTGTTTGTCTGGATCTTCCTGATGAACGCGATGGACCTGCTGGCCGTCGACCACCTGCCCTACGTCACCCAGCTGGTGGGCGAGCACCTGCTCGGCCTCGATCCGCATCACGTCTATCTGAAGATCGTACCGTCCACGGACCCGAACGTTACCTTCGGCCTGTCGCTGTCGGTGTTCGTGCTGGTGCTGTACTACAGCATCAAGGTCAAGGGAATCGGCGGTTTCTTCGGCGAGCTGGCCTTCCAGCCGTTCCCGAAATGGATGTTCCCGATCAACCTGCTGCTGGAAGGCGTCACGCTGATCGCGAAACCGATTTCACTTGCGCTGCGACTGTTCGGCAACATGTACGCCGGCGAAATGATCTTCATCCTGATCGCGCTTATGTATGGCGGCGGCGTGGTGATGGGCGGTTTCGGTGGCCTGCTGCAGCTCGGCTGGGCTATCTTCCATATCCTGATCATTACCCTGCAGGCGTTCATCTTCATGACACTGACTATCGTGTACCTGGACATGGCGCACCAGGAGCATCACTGATTTTATATTAAGCAGTACGCAACTCTAGGAGAGAACAATGGAAAACGCATTACTCTATATCGCGGGCGGCCTGATGATGGGTCTCGGTGCGCTGGGCGCCGCGGTCGGCATCGGTATTCTCGGTGGACGCTTTCTGGAAGGTGCCGCGCGCCAGCCGGAGCTGATCCCGATGCTGCGTACGCAGTTCTTTATCGTCATGGGTCTGGTCGACGCGGTGCCGATGATCGCGGTCGGTCTGGCCATGTATGTCATGTTCGCCGTGGTTTCGTAAGAACGGTCTGTAAATACTGTTACCACACTGAGGTGCAAGCATGAATTTCAATGCGACACTGATCGGGCAGACCATCACCTTCATTGCGTTCGTGTGGTTCTGCATGAAGTTTGTCTGGCCGCCGATCATGAATGCGCTCGATGTTCGCCGCAAGAAGATCGCCGATGGCCTGGCCGCGGCCGAACGCGGCAAGCATGAGAAGGAGTTGGCCGAGCAGCGTGCCCAGGAAATCCTGCGCGAGGCGAAGACGCAGGCTGGCGAGATCATCACCCGTGCCGACAAACGCGCGGCCGAGATCGTCGACGAGGCCAAGACCGACGCGCGTGCCGAGGGCGACCGCATCAAGACGGCGGCGCAGGCCGAGATCGAGCAGGAGGTCAACCGCGTCAAGGAAAGCCTGCGCGGGCAGGTCGTTTCCATAGCCCTGGCCGGTGCCGGCAAGGTGCTGGAGCGCGAGGTCAGCGAAAGCGCGCATGCCGAGCTGCTCAACAAGCTGGCAGCGGAGCTGTAGGCGCAGACCATGGCCGAAACACTTACCGTTGCACGCCCCTACGCACAGGCCGCGTTCCTGTTCGCCAGCGAACACCAGGTGCTCAGGGAATGGTCGGACAGGCTGGCGCTGCTCTCGGCTATTGCCGCCGATCCCGCCATGCGGGTCGTTATCGATAATCCGCGCCTGACCGAGAAACAGCTGGCCGACCTGATCGTCGACATCGGCGGCGACCGGCTCGACGAAAAGTGCGCCAACTTCGTGCGCGTGCTGGCGGACAACCGCCGGCTCGGGTTGCTGCCGGATATTGCCGCGCTGTTCGAGATCGAGCGCCGCAAGGCCGAGGGCCGCGTGCAGGCAGAGCTGACCACGGCATATCCCGCCAGCGAGGCGCAGCAGGCACAGATCATCGAGAGCCTGCGCAAGCGACTGGGACGTGAAGTCGAACTGACCTGCAAGACCGACGCAGCACTGCTGGGCGGTGCCGTCATCCGTGCCGGCGACCTGGTTATCGATGGTTCCGTGCGCGGCAAGCTGCAACGCCTGGGCACGGCGCTGAGTCACTGAATTGAAGGTTTATCCAAGGTAAACAACTATGCAACTCAATCCGACTGAAATCAGCGAGCTTATCAAGAGCCGCATCGAACAATTCCAGGCTGTCTCGGAGGCACGCACCGAGGGCACGGTGGTCAGCCTGACCGATGGCATCGCACGCATCCACGGTCTCGCCGATGTCATGCAGGGTGAGATGCTGGAGTTCCCGGGCGACGTCTTCGGCATGGCGCTCAACCTGGAGCGCGATTCGGTGGGCGCGGTGATCCTCGGCGACTACAAGACCATCACCGAGGGCGACAGCGTCAAGTGCACCGGCCGCATCCTCGAAGTGCCGGTGGGCGAGGCGCTACTCGGTCGCGTGGTCAACTCGCTCGGTCTCCCGATCGACGGCAAGGGCCCGATCGACACGCAGCTGAGCTCGCCGATCGAAAAGATCGCACCGGGCGTTATCGCCCGCCAGTCGGTCGACCAGCCGGTGCAAACCGGCCTCAAGGCCATCGACGCCATGGTGCCGATCGGTCGCGGCCAGCGCGAGCTGATCATCGGCGACCGCCAAACCGGCAAGTCAGCGGTCGCTATCGACGCGATCATCAACCAGAAGGGTACCGGCATCAAGTGTATCTACGTCGCCATTGGCCAGAAGAATTCCTCCATCGCCACCGTGGTGCGCAAGCTGGAGGAATTCGGCGCGATGGAGCACACCATCGTCGTCGCCGCCGCCGCCGCCGAGTCCGCTGCCATGCAGTACATCGCACCGTACGCCGGCTGCACTATGGGCGAGTATTTCCGCGACCGCGGTGAAGATGCGCTGATCATCTACGACGACCTGACCAAGCAGGCCTGGGCCTACCGCCAGGTGTCGCTGCTGCTGCGCCGTCCGCCGGGTCGCGAGGCCTATCCGGGCGACGTGTTCTACCTCCATTCGCGCCTGCTGGAGCGCGCCGCGCGCATCAATGCCAAGGAAGTCGAACACCGCACCAATGGCGAGGTCAAGGGCAAGACCGGCTCGCTGACCGCGATGCCGATTATCGAAACGCAGGCCGGTGACGTGTCCGCGTTCGTGCCGACCAACGTGATCTCCATTACCGATGGCCAGATCTTCCTGGAGTCGGACCTGTTCAACTCCGGTATCCGCCCGGCCATCAACGCCGGCCTCTCGGTCTCGCGCGTCGGTGGTGCAGCACAGACCAAGATCATCAAGAAACTCGGCGGCGGTGTGCGTCTTGCACTGGCGCAGTATCGCGAACTGGCGGCGTTTTCGCAGTTCGCGTCCGATCTCGACGAGACGACCCGCAAGCAGCTGGAACGCGGACAGCGCGTGACTGAGCTGATGAAGCAGAAACAGTATTCCCCGCTGTCGGTCGCCGAGATGGCGGTTTCGCTGTTCGCGGCAGACCAGGGTTATCTCGACGACGTCGTGCTGAACAAGGTCGTCGACTTCGAGCACGCGCTGCATGCCTACATGCGCGCAAGCCAGACCGCGCTGATGGACAAGATCAACACCACCGGCGACTTGAACGACGAAATCACGGCCGGTCTCAAGGCTGCCGTGGAAGATTTCAAGGCAACCGGCACCTGGTAATCCCGGGGCAGGCAACGAAAGAGAGCTGACATGGCAGGCGCTAAGGAAATCCGCACCAAGATTGCGAGCATCAAGAACACGCAGAAGATCACCAAGGCGATGCAGATGGTGGCTGCGAGCAAGATGCGCAAGGCGCAGGACCGCATGCTGGCCACGCGACCTTACGCCGAGCGCATCCAGAACGTGATTTCACACGTCGCGCAATCGCACCCGGAATATCATCATCCCTACCTGGTCGAGCGTCCGGTGAAACGCGTCGGGCTGATCATTATCTCCACCGATCGCGGCCTGTGCGGCGGCCTGAACATCAACCTCTTCAAGCAGGCCATCTTGGCGATGAAGGATTGGAATGCGGCCGGTCTGGAAATAGACCTGACCCTGATCGGCACCAAGGCGAATTCCTTCTTCAAGCGCATGGGCGGCAACATTGTCTCTACGGCGACGCACCTCGGCGACAAGCCGTCGATCATCGAGCTGATAGGTACCGTAAAAGTGATGCTGGATGCCTACGAGGCGGGCGAGATCGACCGCCTGTACCTGGTGCACAACACGTTCGTGAATACCATGAGCCAGGAGCCGGACATCCATCAGCTGATCCCGGTGGCCGGTGAAGTGGACGATCAGCTCAAGGTGCACTGGGACTATATCTACGAACCGGATTCGCGGCCGGTCATGGACGCGCTGATGATCCGCTACATCGAATCGCTGGTTTACCAGGGTGTGGTCGAGAATGTTGCCTGTGAAATGGCCGCACGCATGGTCGCCATGAAGTCGGCGACGGATAACGCCGGGAACCTGATCGACGAGCTGCAGCTGATCTACAACAAGGCGCGCCAGGCCGCGATTACCCAGGAGATTTCCGAGATCGTCAGCGGCGCCGCGGCGGTGTAATAAAATTGATGTAGGAGCGCTTCGCAAGGCCGCTTTCGGCATCCTGCCTCACACGGCACTCGTACATCCATGTACGTCGCGCGAGGCAATAAAGTTGAAAGATCGCGGACGCGGCCCGCTCCTGCAGATGAACAGAATCGAGCTATGAGGAAACCATCATGAGTGCTGGCAACATTGTTGAAATTATCGGCGCCGTTGTCGATGTGGAATTTCCGCGTGACAGCGTACCGAAGATCTACGACGCCCTGAAGGTCAACGACGCGGGCCTGACACTCGAGGTTCAGCAGCAGCTGGGCGACGGTGTGGTGCGTACCATCGCCATGGGTTCCACCGACGGTGTGCGCCGCGGTCTCGAGGTTCTCAATACCGGCTCACCGATCATGGTGCCGGTGGGCACCAAGACGCTCGGCCGCATCATGGATGTGCTCGGCAACCCGGTGGACGACGCTGGCGACATCGGCGCGGAGACCACCATGCCGATTCACCGTCCGGCACCGACCTTCGCCGAGCAGGCCCCGGCCCTGGAGATTCTCGAAACCGGCATCAAGGTCATCGACCTCATCATGCCGATCGTCAAGGGCGGCAAGGTCGGCCTGTTCGGCGGCGCCGGCGTAGGCAAGACCGTGACGCTCATGGAGCTGATTCGCAATATCGCCGTCGAGCACTCCGGTTACTCGGTGTTCGCCGGCGTCGGCGAGCGTACCCGTGAAGGCAATGACTTCTATCACGAGATGAAGGAAGGCGGCGTTATCGACAAGGTGTCGCTGGTGTACGGCCAGATGAACGAGCCGCCGGGCAACCGCCTGCGCGTCGCCCTGACTGGCCTGACCATGGCCGAGTTCTTCCGCGATGAGGGCCGCGACGTGCTGATGTTCATCGATAACATCTACCGTTACACACTGGCCGGTACCGAGGTGTCCGCGCTGCTCGGACGCATGCCGTCCGCGGTGGGTTACCAGCCGACGCTGGCCGAGGAAATGGGCGTGCTGCAAGAACGTATCACCTCCACCAAGACCGGCTCCATCACCTCCTTCCAGGCGGTGTACGTCCCGGCCGATGACCTGACCGACCCGTCACCGGCCACCACCTTCGCGCATCTCGACGCGACCCTGGTGCTGTCACGCCAGATCGCCGAACTCGGCATCTACCCGGCCGTGGACCCGCTCGATTCCACCTCGCGTATTCTCGACCCGAACGTGGTCGGCGCCGATCACTATGATACCGCGCGCGCCGTGCAGGGTACGCTGCAGCGCTACAAGGAACTCAAGGACATCATCGCGATTCTCGGCATGGACGAGCTGTCCGAGGAAGACAGGCTGGTGGTTACACGCGCCCGCAAGATCCAGCGCTTCCTGTCGCAGCCATTCTTCGTCGCCGAGACGTTCACCGGTTCGCCGGGCAAGTACGTGTCGCTGAAAGACACCATCGCCGGCTTTAAGGGCATCGTGAACGGTGAATACGATGCATTGCCCGAACAGGCGTTCTACATGGTCGGTGGTATCGAGGAAGCGGTCGAGAAGGCCAAGAAACTTTAAGAGTACGAGATCATGGCAATGACCCTTCATGTCGATATCGTTAGTGCCGAGGCCGAGATCTACTCGGGCACTGCGACCATGGTATTCGCACCCGCCGAGATGGGCGAGGTCGGTATCGCCCCGCGCCACACTCAACTGCTGACGCGTCTCAAGCCCGGCGAGGTGCGGGTGCAGTCGGAGGACGGTGAGGAACTGTCGTTCTATGTATCCGGCGGCATGCTGGAGGTGCAGCCGCACATGGTGACCGTGCTGGCCGATACCGCCATCCGCGCCGATGACCTCGACGAGGCACAGGCGCTGGAGGCGAAAGAACGCGCCGAGCGCATGCTGTCCGACAAGGCCGCCGACATCGATTACGCCCGCGCCCAGGCTGAACTGGCCGAATCCATGGCGCAACTGTCTGCTATCCGCAAGCTACGCCAGAAACGCTGATGACCGGACAGTTCGTCAGCCGGAACAAGGTGGTTTCGTTCACCTACTCGATCGTTGACCAGACAGGTAATGTCATCGAGCAGTCCGATCTTCCCATCAGTTACGTCCACGGCGGGCCGCACGACCTGTTCGAAAAGGTCGAGCATGAACTGGAAGGCAGCGTGGTGGGCGATACCGTCGCGGTCCAGCTGAGTCCCGAGGAGGGCTTCGGGGCGCATGACCCGGAACTGACCTATACCGACGACCTGGAAAACGTTCCCGCCGAGTTTCACCACGTCGGCGCCGAGGTGGAGATGATGAACGACCAGGGCGACACGCGGAAATTCACCGTCACCCGCATCGAGGACGGCAAGCTGACGGTAGACGGTAACCATCCGATGGCCGGCAAGACCATCGTGTTTCACATCAGGGTCACCGCGATTCGCGATTCCACCCCGGAAGAGGCGGCCAACGGCGTCGAGCCCATGCTTATGCCGGTGCTGCACTGACCCCGTTCTGCCGCATCAAATTTTTCACCCGGCCGGCCGATAAAGGGCCATGTTTTCCGCTTATCCAAGCACAATACCGGCACGAGTCCCGATACGAACGGGTGACGTGCAGCGGCGCACCGGTGCCGGCGGAATTATCTTTGCGTCCCCGCGGTTGACTGTGCAATAGTCCAGACGACGGATATGCCTTCTAATATGCCACTGAGTATCGTCATTCTTGCCGCGGGCCAGGGTACGCGCATGCGCTCGGACCTGCCCAAGGTGCTGCATCCGTTGGGCGGTCGGCCGCTGCTCGCCCACGTCATTGAAAGCGCCCGACAACTCGATGCCGCTGATATCCATGTTGTCATCGGACATGGTGCGGACCGCGTGCGCAGCGAGTTCGCCGATGCCGGCGTCGACTGGGTCATGCAGGAACGGCAGCTCGGCACCGGCCATGCCGTCGCGCAGGCCATGCCGGCCATCCCGGATGGCAACACCGTGCTGGTGATGTATGGCGATGTGCCGCTGGTCCGCAAGGATACTCTCGAGCCGCTGTGCGCGATTGCCGCGCAGGGTTTCGTCGCGCTGCTCACGACGGAACTCGAGGTGCCGACCGGTTACGGTCGCATCCTGCATAATGCCGACGGCAGTATCTGCGGCATTGTCGAGGAGAAGGATGCCAGTCCCGCCGAGCGCTCCATTCACGAAATCAACACCGGGTTCATTGCCGCGCCCGCCACTAAGCTGCGCCGCTGGGTGGACGCACTCGACAACAGCAATGCACAGGGCGAGTTCTATCTCACCGATATCGTCGTGCGTGCGGTCAACGACGGTGTCAGCGTGCGCGGATTCACGACGGAGTCCATTGAAGAAGTCATGGGCATCAACGACCGTGCGCAACTGGCGGTACAGGAGCGCTGCCTGCAGCGCCGCCGGGCGGAAGACTGCATGCGGGAAGGCGTGACGCTGATCGATCCGGCAAGATTCGACCTGCGTGGCAGGCTGGATGCCGGTCAGGACGTGGTAATAGACGTTAATGCCGTGCTGGAAGGTGAAATCCGGCTCGGCAACCGTGTGAGCATCGGCCCGAACGTGGTCATGCGCAACGTGCGTGTCGGGGATGACGTCGTCATACTGGCCAACTGCGTCATCGAAGACGCGGTTATCGGCAACGCATCCCGCATCGGACCGTTCGCGCGCGTGCGTCCGGAAACGCAACTCGCCGAGCACACCCATGTCGGCAACTTCGTCGAGATCAAGAAATCGGATATCGGCGCAGGATCCAAGGTCAATCACCTGAGCTATATCGGCGATACCACCATCGGCAGCGGCGTGAATATCGGTGCCGGCACCATTACCTGCAATTACGACGGTGCCAACAAGCATCGCACCATTATCGGCAATGACGTGTTCATCGGTTCGGATACCCAGCTGGTGGCGCCGGTGACCATCGCAGACGGGGCCACCATTGGCGCCGGTTCGACCATCACCCGCGACGCGCCGGCCGGCGAACTGACCCTGAGCCGCGCAGAACAGATGACACGCCGCGGCTGGAAGCGTCCGGTGAAAAAGCAAAAGACGTGAAACGTGAAGCGTGAATCCTGAAGTGTGCAACAGAGGCATCGTATATGGCGGGTATCGGGCCAACAGTGACTGATAATGCACGATTGATGCAGGGCGTGGCTTCAGCGAAGGAAGGTAAGGATTTATGTGCGGAATAGTAGGTGTTGCGGCCCGGCAGGATGTTGTACCGATGCTGATAGACGGCCTGCGCCGGCTTGAATACCGCGGTTACGATTCGGCAGGTGTCGCCGTGCAGACCGAGGCCCACCGCCTGGAGCGCGTGCGCAAGGTCGGCAAGGTTGCAGAACTGGTGAAGGCACTGGAGTCGACGCCGTTGAGCGGGATAACCGGCATCGCGCATACCCGCTGGGCGACCCATGGTGTGCCCAGCGAACAGAATGCGCACCCGCATGTCTGCCACGAACGCGTGGCAATCGTGCACAACGGTATTATCGAAAATCACGATGCGCTGCGTGCGCAGCAGCGCGCGGACGGCTACCGCTTCACCTCGCAGACCGATACCGAAGTCATCGTGCACCAGGTCGACCGCTACCTGGAACAGGGGCAGAACCTGCTGGCGGCCGTGCAGTCGACGGTCGGCGATCTGGAGGGTGCCTTCGCGCTGGGAGTAGTATGCAAGGACGAGCTTGGTCGCCTGGTTGCGGCGCGGCGCGGCAGCCCGCTGGTCATCGGTCTGGCCGGCGACGCCATCCTGATAGCCTCGGACGTCGCGGCCCTGATCTCCCACACCAGCGACTTCATCTTTCTTGAGGACGGCGATGTCGCCGATATCCTGTACAACCGTCTCACGGTATATGACCACAGTGGCCAGGTCGTGGAACGCCCGGTAAAAAAATCGGCGTTGCGGCTGGGCGCAGCCGACAAGGGCGAGTACGCCCATTACATGCTCAAGGAAATCTTCGAGCAACCGCGCGCCATTGCCGACACCCTGGAAGGCCGCATCGGCAGCCACCGCGTGCTCGAAGAGGCGTTCGGTGCCAATGCGCGCGAAATCTTCGACAACGTCAAGGGCGTGCACATTATCGCCTGCGGTACCAGTTACCATGCCGGCATGGTCGGTCGCTACTGGCTGGAGTCGCTGGCCGGGATACCGTGCAGCGTCGAGGTGGCCAGCGAATTCCGCTACCGTCACCCGGTGGTGCGCAACAACTCGCTGATCGTGACCCTGTCGCAGTCCGGCGAAACGGCCGACACCCTGGCCGGCCTGCACGAGGCGCGCCGGCTAGGTTTCGGTCACTCGCTGTCCATCTGCAATGTGGCAGAAAGCTCGCTGGTGCGCGAGTCCGACCTGGTGCTGATGACACACGCCGGCCCCGAGATCGGCGTGGCCTCGACCAAGGCCTTTACCACCCAGCTGGTCGCGATGATGTTGCTGACCATCGTGCTGGGGCGGCGTCACGGCATGTCGGCCGAGACCGAGGCGCGCCTGGTCAAGGAGCTGCGCAGCCTGCCGGGCAAGGTTGAACATGCCCTGCAGCTGAACGATCAAATCCGCGCACTGGCCAACAAGCTTATGGGCAACAAGCAAAATGCCCTGTTCCTCGGCCGCGGCGCCCAGTACCCCGTGGCGATGGAAGGGGCGCTGAAGCTGAAGGAAATCTCCTACATCCATGCCGAGGCCTACCCGGCCGGCGAGCTCAAGCACGGGCCGCTGGCCCTGGTCGATGCCACCATGCCGGTGGTGGTGGTCGCGCCCAACAACGATTTGCTGGAGAAACTCAAGTCCAACCTGCAGGAAGTGCGCGCACGCGGCGGTGAACTGATCGTGTTTGCGGACACGGATGTGGGTATTGCCAGCGAACCCGGGGTGACCGTGCTGCCGGTGGCCCCGACCGATGACAGCATTGCACCGGTCATCTTTACGGTACCGCTGCAGTTGCTGGCCTACCATGTGGCGGTGTTCAAGGGTACCGACATCGATCAGCCGCGCAACCTCGCCAAGTCCGTCACCGTGGAATAATCGCCTGGTTGCCCGCATTACCCTGTAAACGCTAAGTTATTGATCTTTATTGCGCTGGTGTGCACTCGCACGCCGAATGTGGTATTATTCGCTGCTTTATCAGGGCCGGATATCTGCGTTCCCGCGGACCAAAGGAGTTTAGTTTTGGATATGGATTCAATGTTTTACTGCATTCCCCAGCAAGCCTATCTGAGCGTGACCACCTGCAAGAACCTGCGTGAACGCCCTGTCGGCAAGGCCCCGGCCGGTGCGCCGCCGAAGCTGATTGCCTGCGAAAAATGCACCATGCACCCGCTGGTCGACCTGGCGCAGATCCCGACGGTAACGCTGGAAGCCTACCTGAGGGGTTCGAAGCCCAAGACGGTCAACCTAAACTCACCAAAAAACAGAAAGTTACTGTCCGACGTCGCCTGATCGCGGTCACGCTCAGTAGGTGTGGTCGGCCCACTTGTCGGCGCGCCGCCGACTGACGCGTGCCCGGCGGTTGGGCTTCTCCGTGTCGTACCGCAGCTCCTCGCGGCGATCGGGATGCGTGCGCCGGATCCGCGAGCGCCGTTCCCTGAGGCCGCGGTACTGGCAGGTGCAGGCGGCCGAACTGCAGCCCTCGAGTGGCAGCTGCGGCGCCGCGTCGAAGGTGAACTGCTTGCGCAGCAGGATATGCGAAGACTCGCAACCGGCCTGCGTCAGCTCGACGCCCCAGAACAGATCATTGCCTTGCAGCTTGTCGATGCCACCGGGGCGGGCAGGGATGCTGGAAGCCGGTGGCCGGCGCTTGTGCCGGGCAGATGCCGGACGCTTGTAATACGCTAGCAAGACGACGCCGGCAACCACGAGCAGGATCGCAAGCACTATCAGAAATATATCCATAAACACCTCAACCGGCCTGTGTTCCCGGTCGCTGCCCGTGATGCGGGACAGCGCCTGTTTCCGGATCGTCCTGCAGTTGTGTCCTACCTGCATGGCGGCCGGAAATCCGTCGTGTGGTGCCGGTCATCGTAGCCGTGGTTTTGTCATTATTGGCGGTTACTAACTTGACAGTTTATAGGAAGTTGCGCGGTTTATACACGCCTGGTCGAAAACAGCCGGCCAGTTGGCCTGAAACACACCCCCTGTATTGCTAGAATGTCCCGCCATGGATGTCTCCCGGATTATAGAATCGCTCAATGACGCCCAGCGCGAGGCGGTCTGTGCGGCACAGGACCCGCTGCTGGTACTGGCCGGCGCCGGCAGCGGCAAGACGCGCGTGCTGGTGCACCGCATCGCCTGGCTGATCGACGTGGAAGGGCTGTCGCCCTATTCCATCCTGGCGGTGACCTTCACCAACAAGGCGGCCGGCGAAATGCGCAGCCGCATCGAGCAGATGATCCAGGCGCCGGCCAGCGGCATGTGGGTCGGCACCTTTCACGGCCTGGCGCACCGCCTGCTGCGCAGCCACTGGCAGGAGGCCGGGCTGCCGCAGGGTTTCCAGATCCTCGACTCACAGGATCAGCTGCGCCTGATCAAGCGCATCCTCAAGTCCCTGGACCTCGACGAGGCCAGGTGGCCGCCGCGGCAGATGCAGTGGTTTATCAACGGCTGCAAGGACGAAGGCCGGCGGCCGCAGCACATCGAGCACCGCAACGACCCGTACCTGAAACGCCAGCTGGACATCTACCAGGCCTATGAAGATCTGTGCCAGCGCTCCGGGCTGATCGACTTCGCCGAACTGCTGCTGCGCTCGCACGAACTGTGGCTGAAGAATCCCGCGCTGCTGGATCATTACCGCCAGCGCTTCCATCACATCCTGGTCGACGAGTTCCAGGACACCAATGCCATCCAGTACGCCTGGCTGCGCATGCTGGCCGGTGACGCAGCGCGCATCACGGTGGTCGGCGATGACGACCAGTCGATCTACGGCTGGCGCGGCGCGCGCGTGGAAAACATCCTGCGCTTCCAGAAGGATTTCAGGAACACGCGCGTGGTGCGGCTGGAACAGAACTACCGTTCCACCGCGACCATCCTCAAGGCCGCGAATGCCGTGATCGACAACAACACCGCGCGCATGGGCAAGCAGCTATGGACCGATGGCAACGACGGCGAGCGCATCCAGCTGTACACCGCCTATAACGAACAGGATGAGGCGCGATTCGTGGTGGATCGTATCGAGGACCACGTTGACAAGGGCAATGCGCGCAGCGACGTCGCCATTCTCTACCGGTCCAATGCCCAGTCACGCGTGTTCGAGGAACGCCTGATGCAATGCGGCGTGCCCTATCGCGTGTACGGTGGCCTGCGCTTCTTCGAGCGTGCCGAGATCAAGGACGCGCTGGCCTACCTGCGCCTGTCGGCCAACCGCGATGACGACGCCTCGTTCGAGCGCGTGGTAAACCATCCACCACGCGGCATCGGCGGTCGCACCATGGATGCAGTGCGTCAGCATGCCAGGAACTACAACACCTCGCTGTGGCAGGCCGCCGTCACCGTGGCCAACGAGAAACTGCTATCGGCACGTGCCGCCAATGCGGTGGTCGCGTTCCTGAAGCTGGTGGACGAACTCGCCTCGGATATCAACAGGCGGTCGCTTGGCGAACAGGTCGAGCACGTCATGCACCCGAGCGGGCTTGCTGATCACTTCGCCAGGGAGAAGGGCGAGAAGGGCGACGCGCGCCTCGAGAACCTGCAGGAACTGGTCAATGCCGCGCGCGAGTTCGAAACCGATCCCGACAGCGACATGAACCCGCTGTCCGAGTTTCTCTCGCATGCCGCGCTCGAGGCCGGCGAAGGCCAGGGCGATGCCTGGGAGGATTGCGTGCAGCTGATGACGCTGCACTCGGCCAAGGGACTGGAGTTCCCACTGGTATTCCTGTGCGGTCTGGAAGAGGGCCTGTTCCCTCATCAGCGCTCGGTCGAGGAGCCGGGCCGGCTCGAGGAGGAACGCCGCCTGTGTTATGTCGGTATTACGCGTGCGCGCAGACAGCTGGTGATTACCTGTGCCGAGCGTCGCCGCATGTTCGGTTCGGAAACCTATTGCCTGCCGTCGCGCTTTATTGACGAGATCCCGAAACAGCTGATCGACGAAGTGCGCCCGCGTCCCGGCGTCAGCATGCCGCGCATGGCATCGACGCAATCGATACCGACAACGGCCGGTTTGCAGGATGTCCCTGCCGGCGGCCTGCACCTGGGCCAGCATGTGCGGCACGCCAGGTTCGGCGACGGCGTGATCATGAACTGCGAGGGCAAGGGCTCCAGTGCCCGCGTGCAGGTGAATTTCTCGGGTGCCGGCACCAAGTGGCTGGTGCTTGCCTATGCCAATCTGGAAGCGGTGGGCGCGTAGGCAGACTCAATCACCGCGCGGTTTGCGTGCGGCGGAGGCATGACCCGTTACCGCTTGCTGTCACCAACCGGGCCGACGCCGTTTTCCTATTCCTGCAGGAGCCATGATGACAATCGCAGAAGGTGATTTGAAACTGATGTTAAAGGCGCTGGCATTCGCCGCGCACAAGCACCGCGGACAGCGTCGCAAGGACGTCGAGGCCTCGCCCTATATCAATCACCCGATTTCGCTCGCCGACATCCTTTGCAACGAGGCGCACATCACGGATATCAACGTGATCTGCGGTGCACTGCTGCACGATACGGTAGAGGACACCGAGACGACAGAAGCAGAGCTGGTCAGGGAATTCGGTGCGGCGATTGCCGGCATCGTCATGGACGTGACCGACGACAAGACGCTGGTAAAGGCCGAACGCAAGGAACAGCAGGTCGAGCACGCGGCGCACATCCGTGACGAGTCGAAACTGGTGAAGCTGGCCGACAAGATCAGCAACCTGCGTGATGTGACACACGCGCCACCGGCAGGCTGGGACCTGCACCGGAGGCGCGAGTATTTCGACTGGGCGAAGCGCGTGATCGACCGGCTGCGTGGCGTGCACGCGCCGCTGGAGGCGATCTTCGACCGGGAGTACGCCAACCGGCCGTAATTTGCAGGGCACGTCTTTGATCTGGAGGATGACTTCAGGTCAGCAACACCCGGCTCGCCCGGTAAATTCTGCATCATGTATCAGGGATTGCCAATTGAAGGATTTCGACCCACTACGCCATTCCCGGGTCTCGTCCCGGCCACATCGCAGACTGTCCCGGCTTAAGGCCTCGGTCGCTCGGGTGCGGGGGCAATGTGATGTGCTGCCAGTCATCCGTCCATAAGATGTTTCCGAAACTGACTGTCAGTTGTAGTACTAAAGTATTAGCCAGGCAATTCAATTCGTCTTGAACAGTGGCCAGCTGCATTTTCTACTGTTAATCTTTCATGAACCATAAATAACATAACAACGATAGGTTGCCGGTTCCGGAGGTTGCGATGAACAATAATAATGATCTTGCTTTTTTTCCCACGTTAGTCTGCTCTGTAATTCTCGGTGTGTTCAGTGATGGTGCATACGCCAGTGATTCAGCAAATGCCATGCCCCGCGATTCATTCGCGGACAGCCGCGACACCCATCCCCGATATGAAGTGGCACAAGTACTGAGTTCAAAATGTCGTCGAAACGGTGTTGTCTGGTCCGGTGGGGTCGCTTCACGCTTCTCTGATCGCATCAGTCCGCGACCGATTCGAAGTCGATGGGACCGTGACGTAGATAAAAGTATCCGCTGTAAGAGTGTCGACGCATTTAAACAGCATCGCGTTTCTGATCAGCCATTGATTCGGTAGGGGTGGACTTTCGGCACCGGCCTGCTGGGGCTGATGTGGTAACCAGAAAGAAGGCAGCGTAACTGATACAGTATCAACAGAAACGGTCCCAACAGGGGCTGTTTTCATTTGCGCGGAAGGTCCGGTTCCACCGAAGCCGGAATAACGATCTGTGTCAGGGCGGAAAACACGCTGAACGCGTACTTCCGACCCTTTCCTGAAGTTTAGCGTTTGGTGATATCCCCCTGCCTGATGTATGTTAGAAATAACAGCCAAGAATGAAAATAAAATTCTGGCTGAATAATCAACAAGCTGGATTTACGCAGAGATAATAATGAAACGGTTTTCTATACACGGCCTGGTTACAGGCTTGCTTCTACTATATGCAGGTTGTTCCGGGGCATCAGCTATATATCAATATACAGGTAGCCATTATACGAATGCCCAAGCACCATATAATACCTCGATGTTTATCGAGGCAACGGTAGAGCTGCCTTCATTACTTGCCCCGAACCTGTATCTGGTCTTTGTAACACCTGTTTCGTTCAGTGTGTTTGACGGGGTTATCACAGTGGATAGCTCAAATACCAATTCCTTGAACTTCACTGTCAGTACGGATTCCAGTGGAAACATAATCGATTGGGCATTCTATATTAATTATAATCCGATTATGACTGGAGAATTTGGAGCAGAGATATTTTCAGATTCCACTATATTTGCGCCAGGTTTCGCTCTTGAAACTGCGCGTATAGTGGGCTGCACTTCTGCAGCGTGTACAGAATTCCAGTATGTTGCTGAAGCGGACCCCAACTATATTGCTGGAACATGGTCTGTATCTGCCGTTCCTGTACCTGCCGCAGTCTGGCTATTCGGCTCCGGCCTGCTTGGACTGATTGGTATAGCAGGACGCAAGAAAGCATCTTAGTAGATACAGAGACGGTGGCCCTTCGGGGTCGTTTCTGATTGACTGCTATGACCGGTTCTGGCCGTTCTAGGTCCTACACGAGACGCTTATATAACATTTCAGTAAACAGCGGGAGCTGATCTTGCCCCAGTAAAACGGACAGTTAGTTAGTGACTGGTTGTCATCATCTCATAAGTCAGCGGGGCCTGCTGATCCAGATGCGAGTGCCGCCGCTGACGATTATAGAAGACCTCGATATATTCAAAGATACTGGTTCTCGCTGCATCCCGACTTTGGTAATCCTCATGGTGCACCAGCTCGGTTTTTAAAGTATGGAAGAAGCTTTCGGCCACTGCATTATCCCAGCAATTTCCCTTGCGACTCATTGAGCACCTAATGTTGTGCATCTTGAGCATGGCCTGATAGTCAGCCGCAGCATACTGGCTGCCCTGGTCGGAATGCAGTAATGCGGGTGCCTGACCGCCCCGGCGTGACAAGGCCATCCGTAATGCATCAATATTCATCGTGCTGGTCATGCGCCGGTCCATTGACCAGCCCACGACCATGCGTGAAAACAGATCGAGTATTACCGTCAGGTACAACCAGCCCTCGCGGGTTGGTATAAACGTCATGTCAGATACCCAGCATCTGTTTGACACCGGGACGCTGAACTCACGCTGCAGTATTTGGGCGCCGGGCGGGTTTTGCGCGAGTCGGTCGTTACGCGGAACTTCCTGACCGTCTTTGGTACGATGTCGCTGCGCTGCATCAACATCGCGACCGTATTCTTACCGACCACTTCACCGGCCTCCACCAGATCACGATGAATCCTCGGCGCCCCGTAAGTCTCACGACTGGCCCTATGCAACACCTGGATCTATGCTGTCAGTCGCTGGTAGCGCTGACTGCGGGCACTCGCCGGTCGATCCACCCAGTCGTAGTATCCACTCGGGGAGACACTCAGCACCCGGCACATTCGACGCACCGAGTAACTGTGCCGATGCTGGTAAATAAACAAATACTTCACCGCTGGTTTCTCGCAAAGTAAGCCGCGGCTTTTTTAAAATATCGTTCTCTTCGCGGGCGTCCGCGAGTTCATGCCGCAAACGCTTAAGTTCATCATCCCGTTCAACATGGCAGCCCTTGTCTGAAGATACCTCCGTCGGCTGCTCTTCTAGCTGCTTTCTCCACTTGCCAATCTGGTTAACCCGGATACCCAGCTCGCGGGCCACCTGTGCCTTCGGCTTGCCAGATTCCTCTGCCAGGCGGATCGCTTCCAGCTTGAATTCCTTCGAAAATCTTCGATACGCTCGTCTTGCCATTGAACACTCCTTTTGGGGCATCGTAACCCCTTTCTGAGTGTCCGTTAAACTGGGGTAAGTTCAGGCCGACCCATCTCGGACTTTTAGTCATGGCTGATATACTCAATCGCCTCGGAGCTGGCAACTACATATCGGACGTTAGATGGAATTGAGACACAGACGTGCGAGCAGCCTGATAGTTATATTGTTGCTGACATTATTCACATGTAAGCAGGCAGTAGCATTTGGTATATATTTTTCTGGCAGCATCAACGGCGTCATAGTCGATAAAAACACTCGTAAGCCACTGGAAGGGGTGGTGGTAACAGCAAGCTGGATATTGTTGCCACATTTTGTGGACACCACCAGGCCCGTTCGTACGCTGGAGGTTGCTGAGACCGTAACTGATCACATGGGGCATTATGAACTGCCTGGTTTTAGGGCGAAGTTTTCGTTATGGGGTTATCTGAGGGATGATCAGCCGTTGATACGATTCTTTATGGACGGTTATGAGCCGCTAGTAGTTGCCAATAACTCCGTTTATCACCCGGGATTCAAGGGTGATAAGGACCACCTGATTAAGCGGGAGATAAACCTCAAAGACGGAAGCACGGCAGTTAAAACATACGAACCTGAGGAGCACATGGTCAGACTTGGTAAGAAGCCAGGCAATTTCATGCTTATACCCTTTACAGGCTCAGACAGGGACTATGTCAGTCTCCTTGTTAATGAATATCACGGCGCACATAACTATATCCATTCCCTGGATTATCTGAGGGAGGGCAATAATTGCGAGTGGAAGAGCTTACCGGCCACCTTTTCCCAACTGCACAATCTAAAGAAACGGCTTGATGCGAAAGGTGTCCAGACTTACGAACTCCCGTATGTATCGTATCTGAAAAACCAACCACGATGTGGAGATTCAGAAGAATTGTTCAGTGACTATCTGAATTGAATATATTGCTTAATACAGTGGCGTGCGCGGATTCTCGATCATTGTGATACCACGTATGGCGCTCGCATATTCAGTATCTACACATGAGGAATTGTCTGGTTATGGGACAAGGATTCGGTTCCAGTTAGGAGTAAGTTTCTGAATGTCTGGAACTGGCCGAACTTCCCCGTACCCAACTGAGCCAGACCGTAGAATCGTCCCGGTCACGAACGGCAAGTTATCGGCCGACCACGGTCCTACACAAGACGCTTATATAAGATTTCGGTAAAGGTGGAGACGAACTTTTTTTCACCCGAGTGATTTTCACGTACACTGCACAACAACAGATCATCCAATCACATCATCACGTAGGTGTACCCATGTTTATTGATACAACCCAGCGCCAGAGGATTGGCGTAAAGGCGATAATCCCCACGCTGGCACTACTGATGTTGCTGGGTGCCGGTTGCTCGGAAAAGGAAACCACGGCCCCAGAGGAAGATGCGTCAGCCCATGCACCCGCCCCACAGATCGCGGAGACAGAGGCGCCGCCGCCTGTCGAGGCACCTAAACCAATCGCCGAGCCAGATGAACCGCAAGCTGCAACTGAACCTAATGCTTCAAGATCAGCTCATATGACATCTGAAGCAGTAAAGGCATTTGTTCCAACACATACAGTTAGAGCAAGGTTAAACCTCAGACCTTCTACATCATTGAATACCACTCCAATCACCGTACTGAAAGTTGGAGCAGAGGTTGAGTATATTAAAGAGGCTGATGGTTGGTATTATGTAAATACACAATTACACGGGAAAGGTTGGTGTTCATCCGAGTACCTGTCCTCCTTGTCGCCACCTAAAAATAAATAACAACGGTTAATTGACCATAGGTTTCAAATTTAGATCACCAGAAAAATGGCTACACCAAGGTCATTTTTATTCTATCGTGAACTTCCGATTTTGGCCCAGGCTGTGTAAAAACGCATGACTCGATATAATCACGCCATCGCCACGGCGTGAGGTAGTCATGAAGCGATTCATTGAAGGTGAAGACCGCAAACAGAGCACGTTGTTTCCCGAATGCCTGGATGATTATATTGCGGAAGACAACCCCGTCAGGGTCATTGATGTATTTGTTGATGAGCTTGATCTCACCCGGTTGGGTTTCGGGCGTATCGAGCCGAAAGTGACCGGCAGGCCCGCCTGTCATCCCTCGATGCTGCTGAAGCTCTACATCTACGCCTACCTCAACCGGATTCAGTCCAGCCGCCGTATTGAGCGGGAGGCCCAGCGCAACGTGGAACTGATGTGGCTGACCGAGCGACTGTCACCCGACCACAAGACGATATCGGACTTCCGCAAGGACAACAGCCAGGCGATTCGTGGCGTATGTCGTGAGTTTGTTGTTCTGTGTCGCCGTCTGAACCTCTTTACCCAGGCGCTGGTGGTCATTGACGGCAGCAAGTTCAAGGCCGTGAACAACCGCGACCGGAACTTCACCAAGGCCAAGATGAAGCGGCGTCTGGCGCAGATCGAGGCCAGTCTGGATCGTTACTTCGCGCAGCTGGAGCGTAGCGATCGCGAGGAGTCCTCGATTGCCGAAGACAAAGCCGTGCATCTGCACGATAAGATCGCAGTCCTCAAGCAGGAGATGGCGCGGCTAAAGGCGCTTGAAGTCCAGATGCTCGCGGCGCCGGATCAGCAGATCTCACTCAACGATCCGGATTCGCGCGCCATGAAGACGCGGGGAAACGGCATCGTGGGCTATAACGTTCAGACGGCAGTCGAGGCCGAACACCACCTGATCGTTGCCCATGAAGTAACCAATCAAGGCAGTGACCGTAACCAGCTCTCTCCTATGGCCACGCAGGCAGGTGAGGCGCTGGACGCCGAGGACCTGACAGTGATTGCCGACGCCGGCTACTTCAAGCGTGAAGCGCTTTTGTCATGCCACAAAGCCGGCATCACAGCTTTCGTACCACGGTCACCGAACTTGGGTAATCGCACCAAAACTTCTTTCGGGAAAAGGGATTTTCACTACCTACCCGAAAAGGATGAGTACCGCTGCCCCGCCAATGAACGTTTGATCTGGCGCATGACATCGGAAGAATATGGCTTGACGCTACATCGCTACTGGAGCGTCAATTGCCAAACATGTGCCCTTAAATCGCAATGTACGACAGGCAAGGAACGGCGTGTCACGCGCTGGGAGCATGAGACGATACTCGAGGCCATGCAGGAGCGGTTGGACAATGACCCGGAGATCATGCGGGTACGCCGACAAACCGTTGAACATCCCTATGGGACGCTGAAGGC
>DATKZN010000112.1:0-2684 GCA_035527955.1 Gammaproteobacteria bacterium | reverse complement strand
TCGCCGATCACCCGGCGTATATCGTGCAGCGCGGTCACAGCCGGGAACCGGTCTACTCCAAAAACAGCGACTATCGTGCCTGCCTCGACTGGTTTACGGAAGCTGCCGGGCACCATGAGTATGCGACCTATGCTTATAATTACATGATCCACCGCATCTGAATTCTGGACACGCCGTCCGCGGTTCATCAGATCGCCAGCTCATGAAAAGGGCGCTGACCACTTGAATTCAGGGCTCGCTGCGGTATTACCATCGTCCCAAGAAGACCATGGCCCTCAAGACCAAGGCCCCCAAGCCTGAACCAGGCCAATATTTTCGAACATTGGGCAATGGCCTGGACCGCAGATACTGATAATGCTGCCTGTAATCTGTCGCTGTCTGCTATTCACAGGTACAGTGGCAGGGCTTTTTTTATTGTTACCAGTTCCATTACAGCGTTCACCGTGATGCAGGGCCTGCATGGGCAGTCTCCCCGTGCGACTTCACTCCGCCCATCTGAAACCTGATGTTTTTCGGCTGGCTCGCTGCTAACCTGCGCGCCGCTCACCGGTCACACAAGTTTGTCGGATAGCGCAATTGCTGTCCCGCCTGGAGAAGTGCCATGAAAATTCGTATCGGCTATGAGATGGTTTATAGCTGCACCCAGCCTACCCCGGCCATTCTGACCTTGAATGTCCACTCTTCCCGTGCCTCTTATCTGCTTACCCCGGATCAGATCAGGACTGATCCACCGCTACCACTGAGCGGCTATCGCGACCTGTATGGCAATTGGGTGACGCGTATTACTTTGCCACCTGGCGATACCACGATCTCCAACGATGCACTCATTTATGACTCCGGGGAACCCGACCCGTTTTCACCCGACGCGCAACAGCTTCCCGTTGAGGCGCTGCCAGATGACACCCTGGTCTATCTGTTAGGCAGTCGTTACTGCGAAACCGATCTTCTCGCCAACGAGGCCTGGCGTTTGTTCGGTAACGGCGCTACCGGCTGGCAACGGGTACAGAACATCTGCGATTTTGTGCACAGGCACATCACCTTCGGTTATGAACACGCGCGCAATACCATGACGGCATCACAGGTGTACGACAGCAAGGCGGGCGTGTGTCGCGACTATACCCATCTGGCGGTGACTTTTTGCCGCGCCATGAATATCCCTGCCCGCTACTGCAGTGGCTACCTGAGTGACATTGGGACACCGCCGCCCCATGGAGAGATGGATTTTGCTGCCTGGTTTGAAGCTTTCCTCGACGGCCAGTGGCACACTTTTGACCCACGCAATAACAAGCGTCTGATCGGTCGCATCAAGATGGCTCACGGCCGCGATGCCTCCGATGTTTCCTTGAGCAACAGCTTTGGCGAAACCTTGTTGAAAAGTTTTCTGGTGCGTGCCGACGAAGTTCCTGAAGAGTGAGCAATGCCATGAACGCGCTGCGGGCAGAGGGCGAGCCAGACCCTTTTGAACTGATCAATCCGGAAGGGCGCAGCGAACTGGTGCTGCTCTGCGATCATGCCAGCAATCGCGTGCCTGCCTGTCTGAACAATCTGGGGCTCAGTGATGCACAGCTCACCAGTCACATCGGCTGGGACCCGGGTGCAGCCTTGCTGGCGAAGGCCCTGGCCGAGCGTCTCGATGCACCGTTGCTGCTGAGCAACTATTCGAGACTGGTGATCGATTGCAACCGTCCTCCGACCGCTGCTGACTCTATTCCAACCACCAGCGACGGCACTGTTATTCCCGGTAATGCCGCGCTGAGCACAGAGGAAGCACAACTGCGCCGTAGTAGCCTGTTTGATCCCTATCACGATGCCATCGCCCAGTTGCTGGATGCGCGCGACACCCGGGCAACCCGTTTGCTGAGCATTCACAGCTTTACGCCTTCTCTTGCAGGGTTCGAGCGGCCATGGTCTGTTGGCGTTTGCTACCGACCTGATGTGGACTGGGCTGCACCAGATGCGAGATGGGCTGCGCAGTGGCTGGCAGCACTACGCGCGAGGTTCACCGAATCGGTGGGTGACAACCAGCCCTATGAAATTGAACAGCACATTGACTACACCCTGCCGTTTCATGGCGAGGCGCGGCAGCTGCCGGGCATCATGCTGGAGATTCGTCAGGACAAGCTGCAGGATCAGGACGCGGTGCGGCGCTGGAGCGAACTGATTTCCCAGTGCTGGTTGGGTATGGTCTGAAAACATTTTCCATTAGTAATCGCGAGGGCGGTGCACCATGCTCGCACTGGCGGGATTCGATTCGATCTATCGGTAGCAGGTCGGCACACAGACCTCGGCCAGTTCAGCCGGCAGAATCAGGCGGGTACGAAGATCAGCTGCGGCGGACGCGGTGCGCCGGCAGGATAACCTCGAAACACGTGCCGCCACCCGGTCGCGGCAGGCAGCGGACCTCGCCGCCGTGGCATTGCGCGATTTGCCTGACCAGTGACAGTCCCAGACCGAAGCCCTCACCGGTTTCGCGCGATCCTTCGATTCGGTAGAAGGGTTCGAAGATACGTTCGCGTTCCTTCTCCGGAACGCCCGGCCCGCGGTCCTCGACGCGCAGGACCACTGTTTCGTCGACACCTTTGCAGACCGACGCTTCGATTTCACTGGCGCTGGAGTGGCGTTGCGCGTTTTCCAGCAAATTGCGAATCAACCGTCGCAGCAAACGTGCATCGCCATGAACGATG
>DATKZN010000111.1:0-7956 GCA_035527955.1 Gammaproteobacteria bacterium | reverse complement strand
GTCCCGATGCCGGCCCAGTGTGTGATGGACCTGCCCGATCAGCGCCAATGCGTGCTGCGTGTAATCCGGCACTCCGGTCACGCGCGCCAGCCCCAGGAAATTGCAGACCGCGAAGGCGTCCGTCCACAGGTAGCGTCGCGCAGGCTGCGTGGATGTCAGCCCCGTGCGCGCGGCGAAGGCATTCATCAATGCGCTGGCTTCCTCGATGCGTGACTCTGGCATGGATGCGGTCTCCGGTTGCGCGCTCGTCTGCGGCGGTGCAAGTGTCAGCAGTACTGTCAGCAGGCAGTGACACAGGCGTATTGCACATGGCGGTAGCCGGGGCGTGTCCCTGTGGCGATCCGGATATGCCATTGTCGCGCAGAAATTTTCCATCCCCGGTGCCACAATTTTGTATCATAGCCCTGTTCAGCGCCTGAATACCTTCACGCAGGTCAAACAGATGCAGTATCAGGACTTCATGGACAGCCTGAAGCAGGATGCCTGTCCGGACGGACTGGAGTCCTGCCTGCGCGCGCTATGGTTCGACGCGCGCGGCGACCGGGATGCCGCCCACGACATCGTTCAGGAAGCGGGTGATGCGCTTGCCATGCGTGTTCATGCCTACCTGCACCGCAAGGAAGGCGATGACTGGAACTCGCGTTACTGGCACCGCCGTGCCGGCTCGGAATTCCCGGCCGGGATGAGCCTGCAGGCGGAATGGGACATGCTGGTGCGTGAACTCGTTGACCAGGGAAAAGAAGGACCGGAATGACAGCAATCGGGTTGATCAGTGATGTGCATGCCAGGGTCGCGCCGGTGCGCGAGGCGCTGGAGATTTTCGCGCGAGAAGGCGTGCAACAGGTGTTCTGTGCCGGCGATATCGCCGGTTATCACCACGAACTGGCGGAGACCGTCGCGCTGTTGGCCGACAGTGGTGTGCAGGCAGTGTGCGGCAACCACGACCTGCATTATCCGGACAAGCCGGATACCGACGCCGGCACCCTGGCCTACCTGGGGCGGCTGCCCACGGTCATCGACACAGTCATCGAGGGCAAGCGCGTGTACATTGTGCATGCGGAACCGCCGGATGCCTGCATGGGCGGCGGCATCCGCCTGCTGGACAAGTTCGGGGCGGTACGCCGGGACCGGGCGGGGTACTGGACCGGACAGCTGGCGGACTTTGGTTGCGACGTGCTGGTTATCGGTCATACCCACCAGGTGTTCGCCGAACGGCTTGGTGCGACGCTGGTGGTGAATCCGGGCAGCACTGCATTCAATCATTCCTGCGCCGTCCTGCGCCTGCCGGAGGCGCGCGTAGAGATTTTTCCACTCTCCGGCCGGTCCGTCGAGCCATACTGGAGCTGGAGCGAGTACATGCGCAGCAAGACGGGCTGAAGGTGCGGTCGCCCGCTGCCAGTGCCACGGGGGAGGGTGTATCACACCGACCGGCCCGGGCAGGATCGATTGGTCCTTGCACACCGGCACAGGATACCGTCATGCGCGCTGCGACTGCAGGGTTGCTGCTGGTGTCGATACTGCTTTGCACTGTGCCGGCGCGCGCGGCGATCGTCGTCAGTATCGCGGAGGTTGCGGACCGGGATGCCCGGTTCCTGGTACAGACCAAAAGCAATCATGCGCTGATCCACGGCAGCCAGATGAAGGACATCGACGAGCGCTTCCTGCGTCCCGGGGAAACCGCGCGCATCACCGTGCTGGCGCTCAACCCGCTCACCTTTTCTTTCGTCTACAGCGTGATCTATCACCCGGCCTACCGGTACGACAGCCAGCAGGTGAAGACGATGCCGTCGCTCATCCGGACCGTCAGGATGCCGGAATTCGAGCCGCGCGCGTGGCGGGATTTTATCGATGCGGGGGAGCCGGTGCTGTACGGCGGCAAGGGGACACATCTGGGCCATGTGGTCGATCACTTCCGGCTGTTTCTCAAAGAGTACCTGCCGGCCATCGACGCGGCCGGCGGCGGTGACGATCTCCGGCAATATATCCCGCTGTTCGAGGACATCATCCGCCACGCCAGGCAAACCGTGCCGCAGACAATGCAGGTGAAGGCAATACAGGGCTTGCCCGATCAGCAGCTCCAGGACCGGCTGCAGGCCATTGAGCGGCATGCGTTGAGTCAATTCAGGGAGCTGGAAGACGACCTGGCGGAAATAAAGACCCTGCTGTCGGTGAGCGCGCAGGAACGCATCCGCCTGCGTACCCTGCAGGCGAAGTGTGTCGATGCCAGGTCCGTCTACCATGAGCTGATGGATGCGCACGACCGGCAGCAGATCGAGGCGTTCCTGGATTTCCAGTACGAGAACCACCATGCCCGTCCGGATAAAACGCGGCAGTGGCTCAGCGATGACGGACAGATCCGGTATGCCATCACCCTGGGCGACCACTACACATTGCGGGACAGGGACCATCAGCCGCTCTATGACAGTTGCTACCGGACCGGCCTGGGCGTGGACCTCCATGGCGGCAAACCGACCCTGTTGAAGGATACGCAAAAGACGGTGACGGCCGGTTTCTGCCGCAGCGAGCGAGGCGAGTGGCTGATACAGCTACCGCGCCGGTGATGCGTTAGTCAGGGGCGGCGCCGTTGCCTGAGCTTCAGGGACATTAGCTCCACCTGTCGCCAGAACCATGCAAGTGCACGCAAATACCAGCTGCGCTGTACCCATTCCCCGGCGGTGTATTCATGGCAGTTGGTGAAATCCTGCATGAACATGGCTGCCACGGTCTTGGCCGTCTCCGGGTCGTCGACCTCCTGGTTGGCCTCCAGGTTCCACTGCAGGTTCCAGCGATCGAAGTTGCAGGACCCGATGGTCAGCCAGTCATCGCATAGCACCGTCTTGGTGTGAAAGAAACGTGGCTGGTATTCGAAAATGCGGACCCCGCTCTTCAGCAAGCGGCCGTAGTAGCGATGGCTCGCATAGCGTGCGCCCGGATGGTCGGTGACGGGGCCGGGCAGCAGCAGGCGCACATCGACACCGGCCCGGGCGGCACGCTTGAGTTTCCTGCGGATTTTCCAGGAGGGGATGAAATAAGCGGTGGCGAACCACACCCGCTGCCTGGCGCGCTGGAGGTGTCCAAGCAGCGAGCGCTGCACGCCCATCCGGTGCCTGGCCTCGCTGACGGTAATCCGGCCCCGCTTGCCATCGGTCAGGGGCGCGGGCAGGGCGGCCGGCAAGGCCATGGCCCTGCGCGCATAGCGGTTCCAGCTTTCCGTGAACAGCTGTTGCCAGTCGGCAAGCAGCGGTCCCTGGATTGTGATCATGGTTTCGCGCCAGCGCATCCCGGGTGCCTCGGGGGAGTCGACCTCGTCACTGATGCTCGTGCCACCGGTAAAGGCCATGCAGCCGTCGATCAGCAGCAGCTTGCGATGATTGCGATACAGGCCGCGATACGCCTGCAACCAGACAATGCGGTACAGGTTGTAAAGCGTGCTGCGTGACGGTAGCGGATTGTAGTAAACGACCTCGATGTTACGGTGTGCGAGCAGCTCGCGGTCGCGCTGGCCAAGGCGCTGCGCGCCGTAATCATCGAGCAGCAGGTACACACGCACCCCGCGTCCGGCTGCCGCCAGCAGGACCTTGATGATGCGGCTGGCGACGGTGCCGGAAGCGACCAGGTACATCTCCAGCAGGATGTAATGCCGGGCCGCGTCGATGGCGGCGAGCATGCGCGGCAGAAATGTCGTGCTGTCGACGAGAATCTCGAACCGGTTGCCGTCCCGCCAGGGGAATTTGTAATTCTTGCGTCGAGCCATGTCAGGATTGCGAAGAATAAGGGTCAGAACACTATTTCGGCTACTATACCTGCAACTGTGTTCCGATTCCGTTGCGTGGTACAGCCTGTACGATATGCCAGGTCACTGCCTATGAAAGCCATGGTCATCAACCGGATTGTCTCGTTGCGCGAGGACTCGACGCCGTTGCAGCTGGTCGATCTGCCCGACCCGGAGCCGGCCGCGGGCGAAGTGCGCATCCGCGTGGCCGCCTGCGGGGTATGTCACACGGAGCTGGACGAGATCGAGGGCCGCACCGCGCCACCACGGCTGCCGGTGGTGCCCGGTCACGAGGTGATCGGCCGGGTCGATCGCTGCGGCGCCGGCGCCACGCGCTTTGCGCCGGGTGACCGCGTCGGGGTCGGCTGGATCCATCATTCCTCGGGGGGCAGTGACGAGAACCTGAGTCCCGGGTTCGTCGCGACCGGGCGTGACTGCAACGGCGGCTATGCCGAGTACCTCACCGTGCCGGAGGCCTATGCCTGCCCGATACCGGACGTGTTTTCCGATGCCGAGGCCGCGCCGCTGCTGTGTGCCGGCAGCGTGGGCTACCGGTCCCTGAAGCTCGCCAATATAGAAAATGGCGAGCCGCTGGGCCTGACCGGGTTCGGCGGTTCGGCGCATATCGTGCTGCAGCTGGCGCGGTACCTGTATCCGGCATCGAAGGTGTATGTATTTGCACGGGATGCCGGGGCACGTGATTTTGCCCTGGAGCTGGGCGCGGCATGGGCCGGTACGACCGAGGCGCGTGCGCCGCAACCGCTGCAGGCCATTATCGACACCACGCCGGCGTGGAAACCGGTGGTGGAGGCGCTTGCCAACCTGCGCCCGGGCGGCCGCCTGGTCATCAATGCCATCCGCAAGGAAGTCGGCGACCAGGATTACCTGCTGCGGCTGCGCTATCACGAGCACCTGTGGATGGAGAAGGAGATCAAGTCGGTGGCGAATGTTACGTACCAGGATATCGCCGACTTCCTGCCGATCGCCGCGCGCATCCCGATCCGCCCGGTGGTGCAGACCTATCCGCTGGAGGAGGCCAACCGTGCGCTGTGCGAGCTGAAGCTGGGACCGGTGCGCGGTGCGAAGGTGCTGTTGATGGCGCGGGACAATGCAACATCTGCGGGCGGAGAGGGTTGACCGCTCGCGCGGGTTTGCCGCAGCCCGTGTCTCCGTATGCCATGCCGTGATATCGGCAAGGCATCACGCTGAATTCAGTGCCGCCACTCGCGCCCGGGTGTTATATCGACAAGCCGCGGGGTCCAGGCAGTACACGGTTTCCGGGTCTTGTGCCACTGCGCGGAGTACGACGCGGTTCTGGATACCCGGCTGGCTACCCCGCACCCTGGACGACAGGAGCAGTGCAACCGTGCGCTGGCTTCGTTCGACCCGAATCAGGTGTGGCTGTCCGCTTCGAGGATGCGCTGGCAAAGGTCATCCAGTTCCTTACACGTCAACGCCGCCTGCCCGTAGTCCCCGCTGATGATCTGGGTATTCATGCGGCCAGCGACTTCAGTGATATCCGGGAACCCCACGGTCCCGCCCGTGCCCTTGAGATCATGCGATCTTGACTGTGCCAGCTGCCAGTCTTCCTTGTGTACTGCCGCGGAAAGTTCTGCCATCAGTTGCGGCAGGTTCTGCTTGAATCGCTCGACAATGGCCAGAAACGCCGGGCTGTTATAGATTTCAGCGTATTCGTCGCCGTCCCGCTCGTGGATATCCGGCCCGGTGCCGGTCATCGCGCCGGCTTCGGGAAGATACTTGTTCAGGATATCGTAGAACTGTGTCACGTTTACGGGTTTGGCCAGGTAGTCATTGGCGCCTGCCGCAATGCATTTTTCACGGCTCGATACCATGGCATTCGCGGTCAAAGAAACGATGGGGCGTGTATAAGCGGATTGCCGTAATGCTCTAATCGCATCCACGCCATCCATGACAGGCATCTGCATGTCCATCAGGATCAGGTCGTAGCCATGGGCCAGTGCCATGTCCACACCGGTTCGCCCGTTGTCGGCAATGTCGATCTTCGCGCCGGTTCTGCGCGCGTACATCGCGATCAACTCCTGGTTATCGGGGTTGTCTTCCACCAGCAGGATGCTGCCGGCAAGCGCTTTGATCACTGCCTGCTCCTGTGGTGCATGACCGTGTGCGCCGGCTTCCTCCATATTATGGATAACGATGGCATTATTCTTCCTGTTGTCCAGTGTCAGGGTAAAGTGACTGCCCCGGCCCTTTTGACTGACGCAGGTCAGTTTGCCGCCGAGAGCGGTTGCCAGATTGCTGGAAATGGACAGGCCCAGGCCGGTGCCGCCGTACTTGCGCGTGGTCGTTGAATCCGCCTGCATGAAGGGTTCGAATACATGATCAGCCTCTTCACGCGTCATGCCGATGCCGCTATCAATGACGTCAAAACGAATGGTCCTGAACATGTCATCGCAACTGACATCCACATGCACATATCCTGCATTGGTGAACTTGATGGCATTGCTGCACAGATTGATAAGAATCTGCTTCAGTCGGGTAGGGTCGGTCAGGATCCTGCCGGGCAACGGGAAGTGATAATTGATCCTGAATTCCAGTCCTTTTTCTCTCGCGCTCAGGCCGAGCAGTGACTCAACTTCTTCCAGTATCGGGAATAGTGAGGATTCGACCGGCTTGTGTTCGATCTGGTTGGCTTCGACCTTCGACAGGTCAAGAATATCATTGATGATCTGTTGCAGATGCTTTCCGTTTCGTATGATGGTTGCGGTGAGTCTCTCGCGTTGCTGCTGGTCAGTATCCTCGGCCAGCAGGACCTCCGCAAATCCGATAATGGCAGTCAGCGGTGTGCGGATTTCGTGGCTCATGTTGGAAAGAAAATCGCTTTTGGCCTGGCTGGCGGCATCGGCCAGTTCCTTGGCGTGAATGAGTTCGTCCGTGCGCTCCTTCACCCTGGATTCCAGGCTGACATTGAGCCTGCTGATTTCATCCTCGGCCTGCTTGCGGCGTTTCTCCCGGGCGAAGGTATCGAGTGCAAAGCAGATATCCGATGCCATTTGCCTGAGCAGCTCGCGGGCATCCTCATCGAATGCATCGGCGTCTTCAGAGTAGAGGTTGAAAGCCCCGATGACGGTACCGTTGGTGCTCAGCGGCAGCGCGGCCGAGGCTTGCATGCCGAATCGTTTGCAATGCCCGTGCCAGGGCCTGGTGTGAGGATCATTTTGACAGTCCAGGCACCAGACCGGCTGGTTATTGCGTATTGCGGTGCCGGTAGGGCTGTTACCCATTGGATCAACGGCATTAAGCGAGATTGTGATGTCATCCAGGTATTCGATACCTTCACCGAATGAGGCGACCGGGATGACCTGCTGGCTGGCCTGGTCGACCAGTCCGATCCATGCCATCTTGAAACCCCCGTGCACTACCGCGTCGTGGCATATCTGCGGGAACAGGTCGTTATCGTTGCTGCTGTGCACAATTGCCTGATCACAATGGCTCAGGGTGGAGTAGAGCCTGGAAAGGCGCTGGATCTTTGCTTCCGATTTATTGCGTTCGGTAATGTCGTAGCCCAGCGCGACGATGTGCGTGACCTTGCGGGAGCTATCATATAATACCGTATTGTGCCACTCGAGCGTTCGCCGGTCGCCGTCACGTGTCACCCAGTCGTTTTCATACCGTGCGGCGATCTCGAGCCTGTTGGCCTTCAGGTTCTCGAACACCTGTTGGACTGCCGATTGCTGTTCTGCGGGGATGACCCGGTCCCAGACCGGCTGGCCCAGCAGTTCCTTGCGGCGGTAGCCCGTCAGTTCCTCTGTCGCACGGTTGATGTACACGAAGCGCCCTGACCTGTCGAGTACAATGATGACATTGGAGGCAGCTTCCACGACCGCATCGTTCAGATCGCGCTGCTCCCTCAGTTCGCTTTCGGCGAGCTTGCGTTCGGTGATGTCGGCGTGCGTGCCGATCATGCGCAAGGCTTTGCCATCTTCCGCGCGGCTGGTTACCAGGCCGCGATCGTGTATCCAGCGCCAGCTACCGTCCTTGTGACGGATTCGATGTTCATTGCTGTAGGACGGTGTCCTGCCGGCGAGATGTGCCTGAATGTCCGTCATCACGTTTTTCACATCATCCGGGTGGATGCGTGTTTCGCATTCCGAAAAGTGGTTTTCAATTTCGTGCTCGGTGTAACCCAGCATCTCTTTCCAGCG
>DATKZN010000110.1:0-12654 GCA_035527955.1 Gammaproteobacteria bacterium | reverse complement strand
TCGAATAGACCAGTGAGGCTGCTCCGCTCTTGGTCGGGTCGATCTTGGTCACAAAGCCGTCGGCCGAGGCGCCGTAGCTGGTATCGAAGGCGCCGGCCGTGGTCGCGAACACGCCGTCGGTGCGACCACCGACATAGATATTGCCGCTGCCATCCACGGCGACCGCTTCGGCGTAATCGGTCGAGCTGCCGCCGAGGTAGGTCGCGTACAGCAGGGTCGAGCCGTCGCTGCTGAACCTGGCCACGAAGGCATCGTTGCCGCCGCCGAGAGTAGTCTGGTAGCCGTTCACGGTGGAAAGGTCGGTTGAGGTCGTCAGGCCGACGACGACGATATTGCCATTGGGGTCGACTGCAAGGCTCCGGATATCTTCGGAGCCGCTGCCGCCGAAGTAACTGGAATACACCAGCGAGCCGGCGCCGGACTGCGACAGATCGAACGTGGCGAGGAACGCGTCCTGCGTGCCGCCGAGCGTGGAATCATAGGCATTCTGCAGCGGCAAATCCGCGGAGGTCGTCGAACCGGCGATATGTACCCTGCCCGCGCCATCCAGCGCCAGGTCATAACCGGTCTCGCTGCCGGTACCGCCGATATAACTCGCGTACAGCAGGGTGTCACCGGTGCTGTTGAGCTTGAAGAGGTAGGCACTGCTCGTGCCGGTGAGCGAGGTCTGGTACGCATTGACCGTTGCGATGTCCGTGGAGCTACTGCTGCCGACGACATAGACGTTGCCGGAGGCATCGACCTCGATGGCGTTCGCCGTGTCATTGCCCGTGCCGCCGATAAAGGTGGAATACAGCAGGGTGCTGCCATCGGGGCTCAGCTTGGCGACATACATGTCGTAGCTGCCGCCTCCATAGCTCTGGTCCAGCGCACCCACGGAGGTCGGGAAATCGGTGGAGCCGGTCCAGCCGGTGATATAGACATTGCCGGCGCTGTCGGCGGCGACGCCCTCGACGGTGTCGTAGCCGGTACCGCCCAGGAACGTCGTGTAGTCGAGGATCGGGTCGATGACCAGCTCGCGGCTGGTATCGTAGTCACCCAGGGTGAAACCGATAGTGCCATCGTCGTTTATGACGTAGGCACTCTCGACCTCGATGCGCGTGCCGTCATCGGCGGTCTGGTAACTGATCGGCGCCTTGAAGAAAATCTCGTCGCCCTGCTCGTTCAGGATCAGGTGCAGTTCGCCGGTCGCGGTGATCTCGGCGTTCAGCACACCGTCGAAATTCAGGCGAATCGCATCGGGATCGCTGCCGGGACCGACGACAAAGTCGTATTCGAGCTGGCGCTGGCTGCCGTAGTAGCGCAGGTCGATGCCGTCGTAGACATTCTCATAATGGACGCTGGCAAAATTGTCGACATCGGTCTGCCAGTTCGCTGCATCATCGCCGAGCAGGTAGTTGCTGCTGCTCGCAAGCTCGTCCTGCCCGGACACGACCAGGTCCTCGTTGGCGCCGACCAGATCGAGCCTGACCGCTTGCTGGGTTTCACTGCCGCTCAGCACCAGCACCGCATCGCCGTCCGTGAGAAAAACCGAGTAGCCGTCACCGCGCGACAGGAAGTCCACAGTTTCATCGGTCTGACCCGTGTTTTCCTCGAAGGCGAGCGGCGTCTCGAGATACTCGGCAGAGACCTCAGCAACATCCAGGGTGGCTGCCCAGTCCTCGAGGACAGCCACGCCGGCAAATACGGCCGTTTCCACCTGACCGCTCCGGTATTCCAGCTCCCAGTCACCGCCGAGTTGCGCGTTGCCGGTGAGGTCGTCCGAGGCCGCCACGTCGGCACCGGTCAGGGTGGCCAACGAATTGACCAGCAGCTGTCCCTCGGCCGAGCCGGCCAGGTTGCAGCCATAGATCATGATGTCGGCGCTGTCGGTGAGGGCACCGCCCCAGGACCGCACCAGGTCAGCATTGGCGGCCAGCGCATCGCCGTCCAGCATGCTGCCGCCCAGGTCGATGGCACCCGCCTCACCGTGCGACAGGATGTGCACGGCATTGACATCGTCAAAGCCGCTCAGTATGGCGGAGATCTGCGCCAGGCCGTCCTGGGTGTTGTCTAGCTCGAAGACCTCGTAGCGGGTGGTCTCGTCCGGATAGGTCAGCAGGTCGGACAGCAGGGTCTGGTATTCGGGGACGTCGGTGTCGACGAAGATCAGCTCCAGGCGCGCATCGGCAATGGAGGCTTCGGTACTCTGCAGGGAACCCTGATCAAGGGTCTGTTCGATTACCGTCTGCTGGTAGTCGTCCGGCGGCGTCTCCAGCTGCGTGGCGGCGAGCACGCCTTCCAGGCCGGCGGAGAACAGCAGGCGTGGTTCTACCGCCTCCAGTTCCGGGCGGGTTTTATACTTTTTATCCTTATCGTCCTTTTTCGCCATATCCCTGCCCGCCACGCCCCGCTGCCTCCGGCACAGCGCGCCGGAAATCGGGAGATTGAGAAAAAACCATGCACAACGTCACAGAACGAAGTCGGCAAATTGTTGACACACTTGAGGCGGGTACTGCAGGAAATCGCACCATACTGGTGCACAGATAAGGCGGGCGAGCTACTTTTTGGCCACACCCATATTTACGGTCCCGACCGTACCTGGACTGCGGGAGATGGCCGCCGGATTGCCCCCCCCACTGAAACTGACCGTGCAGCGCAGGCCACCCGGCAGCTTGTGGTCGGGATTGGGCAATTCGAGCCGCACGCCGAACATGCCGCTGGAGGCATCCACCACGCGGTCCACGATCTTCACCCTGGCGGCATAGCTGCCCTCGAGCGGGGCCTCCGGCGAGACCCGGGCCTGCATGCCCGGCTTGATGCTGCCGAACCGGGATGCCGGCAACAGCACCTCGACATTGAGCGGGTCGAGCTGGGCCAGAGTCAGGATCGGGCCATCATCGGGATATTCACCCGCCGACTTGAAGCGCTCGACCACCACGCCATCGATCGGGCTGGTAATGGTGTGCTGATCGAGCAGCGCGGTCGCGCGCGCCAGCTCCAGCTCGGCCAGGTAGCGGTTTTCGCGCGCCTGCATGATCTGCAGCTTGGCCAGCGCCTCCTCGGTTTCCACTTCGTCGCGGGTCTGTTCTGCCACCACGCCCTCTTCCGCCAGGCCACCAAAGCGCCCCAGCTTGCGCGCGGCAAACTTGTAGCTGACCTTGCTGCTGCTCAGTTCCGCCGTCGTGGCGGCCTTGGCACGCGCCAGTTCGACAGTGGCTTTTTCCACCTCGGACTCGAACACCACCAGCGGCTCGCCGGCCTTGACGAGGTCACTTCGTTCGAAGTTGATGGATTCGATGCGCCCGTCCACTGCGCTCTTGATTTCGACGACGCGGTTCGGCTCCATCAGGCAGTCGTAGTCAAAGGCCATGGCCGGGGTGGACAGCACCAGCCCTGCCAGCAAATTAACTATCTGTCTGTATTGATTCATTTTCATATTCTGTATGTTTTTCAGTCGGGCCGAAGACCGCTCGCATCATTCCGACTTACCTGAAAATGCCAGCATCCTGCCCAGGTATTCATCCATCTGTTCCAGCGCCTTACGCTGCAGGCGTTGCTGATGCTCCGACTTGCGCTGACAGGCGTCCATGACGAGCCGGCCGAGCCATGGCGGCAGGGGGCGCGAGTCTCCTGCATACCTAGCGGCCAGCCAGTGCAGAGATTTAGGCAGGAACTCGCTTACGATCCGGTCATCCAGCGCCAGCAGCGACTGGTAGCTGCCCGGTGCCCCCTGGCGGCCGGCACGGCCAAACAGCTGTCGGTCGATGCGCCGGGCCGTATTGCGTTCGGCCGCAATCACGTGCAAACCGCCGGCCGCATCCACGTCGGGTCCGAGCGGTATGTCGGTGCCGCGACCCGCCATGTTGGTGGCGATGGTGATGGCACCCGGCGCGCCGGCCTGCGCGACCAGCTCCGCTTCGCCCTCATCCTGGCGGGCATTCAGCACCCGGTGCGGCAGATTCACTCGCTGCAGCATCCGGCTCAGGGTCTCGCTGTCGGACACCGAGCGTGTCCCCACCAGCACCGGGCGCTGCTGTTTGTGCGCTACGATCACGCGGGCAATGATGCTGCGCCACTTGGATTCCTGGGTGAGGTAGACCCGGTCAGGCAGCCGCACCAGTTTTGAGTGGCGGTGCGTCGGGATCTTCACCACCTTGAGCCCGTACACGGCACCCAGCTCCGCCGCCGTCTCGCGCGCCGTACCGGTCATGCCGGACAACAGCAGGTAGCGCCGGAAGAACTTCTGGTAGCTGATGCGTGCCAGCACCTCGTTGGGTGGGCTGACCTCGCACCCCTCCTTGACTTCGATCATCTGGTGCAGGCCCTGTTCCCACTTGCGATCCGCCATGACCCGGCCCGTGAAGTCATCGATGATCATCACCTTGCCGTCCTTCACCAGGTATTCATGGTCGCGGCGGAACAGGTGACACGCACTCAGCGCCTGCGTCGCCAGCTCCTCGGCGCGCGTGCGCATGCGCCACTGACCGGCAAACTTGCCGCCCTCCTCGGCCACCCGCCGCTTGCCGGCCGCTGTCAGCTGCACGCGGCGCAGCTTGCCATCGACACTGAAATGCTCGCCCTGCCTGAGCTGCATGGCGAGTCGTACGGCCTGCCGGTAAAGCAATATATTCTGTTCGGACAGCTGCCCGCCCTGCGACAGGATCAGCGGTGTACCCGCCTCGTCGATGAGCACACTGTCGGCCTCGTCGACGATGCAAAAACACAGGCCGCGCATCAGGACCGAATCGAGCCTGGCCTGCCTGGAAAACAAGCGTTCTGCACGCAGCGACACCGCACCTGCTGCATCCCGCAGTCGCACCCGGTCGCGCAGGTAGTCGAACACCAGCGTCTTGTTGGTGCAGTAGGTGATGTCGGCGGCGTAGGCGGCCTGCCGCTCCGGCTCCTGCTGCTGTTCCGTAACCACACCGACCGTGAGGCCGAGAAAGCGATACAGTGGCGCCATCTTGGCGGCATCGCGTTCGACCAGGTAATCATTGACCGTGATTACGTGTACCGGTATGCCTGCCAGCGCCGCCACTGAGGCCGGCAGGGTCGCCATCAGCGTCTTGCCTTCGCCTGTCTCCATCTCGGCCAGCATGCCGTCGAGCAGCACCCGTCCGGCCATGAGCTGCACGTCATAATGACGCATGCCCAGCGCCCGCCAGCCCGCCT
This sequence comes from Gammaproteobacteria bacterium, assembly GCA_035527955.1. GTDB lineage: Bacteria > Pseudomonadota > Gammaproteobacteria > UBA9214 > UBA9214 > UBA9214. Next base: position 7,500 of record DATKZN010000110.1, on the reverse strand, counting down.
CGCGCACGACGGCGAAGGCCTCGACCAGGTGCCGGTTGACCAGGCCGTCGCGGCGCAGGGTGTTTTTGATGCCGGTTATCCTGCGTGCAAACGCCGCCTCGTCCAGACCCGTAAGTCGTGCCCCTGCACGATCGACCTGCCTGACAAAGGAGTGCAGGCGATGCCGGTGCAGCGGCAGGCGTGTCGCCAGGAAACCGGTGAGCTGTGCGGTGATGCGGTCTAGCCAGCCGCTTGCGGCCGGCATGCGCTCCGGATAATCACCCAGCTGGAAGCCGGGCCGGACTGCTGCCTTTCTTGCCGCGATCATGATCTAGCCCGCATATTGCACCAGTATCCGGGATGCTGGCACAGGACAGGTGCGACTGGACGCCGATCTGGAACGAAAGTCATAGCCGTAGCTATGACTTGAGTGAAGAGCAAGTACAGGCGTGCCTGGACCAGCCAGAGCCCGGATAGGCTGCGTGGCGATTACAAACTGTACTAGTGAAAGTTGCTTGATCATTATTGATTTGGTTCAAATTCTCAATTGTTAAAGGTAGACACGCAGCCGACTGGTGCAATATGCGGGCTATACTCCGAAGCGACGCATGAACAGCTGCCGCAGCGCGCGCTGCCATTGCATCGCCAGCGGCTCGTTACCGTGTTCGAAACGGACATGGACACGCTGTCCATACAATTGCGTTGGCACGTCTTCCTGCAATTCCAGTTCGAATTGAAACAGCGAGGTCAGCGCCTGCAGCCCCGATTCATCGGCCGGATCTACCGCGATCAGGCCACCGCCGCGCGTTCCCAGCGCCGGGCTCGGCAGCCGGTCGGAGGCGGCCGGGACTTCGTTATTGACCCGGGCCGGGAGGGTCCGGCCGGCCTGGCCGGCAATGCGGACCTCGACCCGTTCGATCCGTTGTCTGAGCAGGCCGATATCGCCCTGCTCGACGACGACGCGGGCGTGCCGCACACCTTCGTTCAGAATATAGGCCAGCGTGTCGCCGCGATGGACAAACGTCCCTTCCAGATCCGCATAGCCCGGGATGACCAGCTGCCCCGCTGCCGGGCTGCGCAGGACCAGCTCATCGAGCTGGCGGCGTGCATCTGCGAGCTCCTCCGCCGCCGCGGCCATGTCCTGCTTGATACTCGCCGCCTCAACGGGATTGTCGCTCTGCGCGAAGGCAAGTTCGGCCTGTAACTCCTGCAGATTGGCCTCGAGCACGGCCACCCGCGCCTCCAGCAGCGGATCCTCGCATTCCATCAGCGGCTGATCGGGCGTCACCTGCGCATCCGGTTCGGCCAGCATCACCCTCACGAAGCAGTCCGCACCGGCACGCACCCGGGACTGCTCCGGCAGCCAGACCACACCCTCGGCCATGGTCCACAGCGGCGCGGGTATCAGGAACAGGCCACCGGCGAGCAGCAGCACGCCGCCCCCGGCGACACCCAGTGCGCGCGCGCGCTGATATTGCAGGCGTCCGTCCCGGAACAGAAAGCTGATATGCCGCACGATCGGCATGAAGATCTGCAGGATAATCGCCCAGGTCGCCAGCAACACACCGACCACGAAAAACTTGCCCGCCAGATACAGGATGATGGTGAACGAGATGAGCATCCGGTAGACAAACGAGGCGATACCGTAGCCGGCAAACCAGGCGGCCTCGCCGCGTGCGGACACCGGACTGGCCACATCCTGCATGCCATACAGGTAACGCAGTAGCAGGTAACTGAGGTAGCGTTTCGCGCGCACGGCGAGATTCGGTATCTCGATCGCATCTGCCAGCATGTAATAGCCGTCGAAGCGCAGCAGCGGATTGCCATTGAAAAACAGCGTCGAGACACTGCCGATCAGCATCACGTTGTAAGCGATCGCACTGACCAGACCGGTCTCGACATTGATCCACATGACCAGGGCCAGCGCCGCGAGGAACAGTTCGACCATCATGCCGGCCGCACTCACCGCCAGGCGCCGGTGTTTCTCCCGGAAACCGGCCGATGCCGTCGCATCGACATAGGGGATGGGCATGAGGATCAGGAACATGATGCCCATCTCGTGCACCTCTCCGCCCCACAGGCGCGTGGCAAAGGCATGCCCGAACTCGTGCAGCAGCTTGATGCAGGGATAGGTGAAAAACATAATGACCAGGTTCCAGGGATTCAGCACCCGGTCAACGATGTCTGTCGTAATGGATTCCCAGTGCAGGCCGGCCAGCACCACGCCCGTGGCCACGACCAGCAGCCACAGGGCCAACCCGGCCCAGCTGAACAGCGGGCGCAGATACGGCAGCCAGCGCAACAGGAAACGGTCCGGGTCCCACAATGGCAACCGTAACGACATCGGATTCAGCACGCGCTGTTTCCAGTCCTGGCGCTTCTTGTGACGATGCCTGTGGAACACCTCGAGGGCATCCGGCGTCAGATCACACTGCAGGATATCAGCGGCATGCAGCTGACCCAGCAGGTGCATGGTTTCATCCTGACCCGGCGCGTCATCGCCGAGCCTGTCGAGCGTCTCTTCCCAGATCGCGTTGACCGTACGCACGCCATCCATCTGGCCGATCAGTTCGTAGACTTCAGGACCGAAGCGGTGAAACGCGCCACTGGCCTCATCCTGCAGGAGGTAGCAACGGTTACCGCGGTAGTAGTGACGGTGCAGGCTGATATGTCCTCGCAGACGCGGCTTGATGTCCGCCACCCGGTACCAGTGCTGGCTGTACATCGACCGGGCCATATCAGGGCAACCAGGACCAGGCCTTCAGCTTCATCCAGTCGAACATGCGGTGCGTCCAGATCCAGAACAGCCGGCGCTCACCGAGCTCGATCTTGCCGACACCCTCCATACCGGGACGCAGCAGCGCCGGGGTATCGTGCAGCTGTGCCTCGACACGGTAGTAGTTGCCGCCATCGGCGGACTCGGAGACCGGGGTAATCCGGCTGACCTCGAACGCCAGGGCCTCACCGGGCAGTCCCGACAGTTTCAGCTTGCCGGTCTGTCTCGTCGCGATCTCGTTCATGTCCCGATCATCCACGCGCAGCACCAGGCGGTAGGCCTCCAGCGGTGCCACCTCGAACAGGACATCGCCGCGCGCGACCGGCGAACCCAGCGACTGGGACAGATCACCGCTGACAACAACACCGCTCAATGGTGCGGTGATCTGCATGCGCTCCAGCTGCTTGTTGATCAGCTGCAGCTGGGCATCCGACTGGCTGATGCGTGCACTCAGAATCGAGACCTGGGCACGGTCATGCTCGGCCAGGGCGTTGCGGTACTCGCGCGCATGACGCGCCTTCTCGCTGGTTAGTTTCTGCTGCTCGAGCTTCAGCTCCCTGTCATCCAGGGTGCCCAGCACCTGCCCGGCCTGCACCAGGTCACCGGACCGGATGTCGGAATCAAGAATAAATCCATCGATAGGCGCAACGATCGCGCGCTGGATGGTGCCTTCCAGGGCGGCGTCGGCCGTCACGCGCCAGGTGCCGGTCGCAAGGGCAAGAAAAACTGTCAATAGGGTCAGCAGCAGCGCACCCAACTTGAGTGTCACATGACGTGCACCGAACAGCCTGTGCAGCACTCCGCCAAGAGACTGCACCAGCCGGATAGCGGGCCAGGTATCATTGCGGCGCTTAAGTTCCAGGATCGGCCCGACCAGGTTGGCGACATGGGTATACAGCTCTACGGTATTGTCATCGAAGGCAACCCCGTTGTTGCGCTCGAAGGTCATGGCACCGATGATCCGTTGGTCATCGACGAGCGGAATACTGCAGACGGCCGTATCCCGGTTCTGTTCCATGAGTGTGCGGTGTGCGATATTGACATGGCCCCTGCCCGGGCAGACCAGCACCGTATCCTGGTCAATCGCCTCTTCCATCGCCTCCGCAATCGCACGCAGCAGGCTGGTCTTGACGCCATGGCTGGCGCTGTGTGAGAGCGCACGCACAGTGATGAATCTGCTACGCAGGAAGCCGATGCTGACACGGCTGCAGGACAACTCGACGGCCAGTTTCGTCGCCAGCGCAGTTGCCGCACTCTGGAAATGTGGCTGATCCAGCGTGAGCGATACCAACTCGATGATTTTCGGTAACCGGTTATCAGTGATTACCGGTTGCGGTTCCGCCAACTTTTGCGCCAACATGTTCAATACTCGAATCTCCGGAGCGACTGCATTGACAGGTGCCACCATCGCGATGTCGGCCACACCCCGGGCACTGTCTGCCCCACCGCATCCCTGCTGCGTGCAACGTCTGTTCAGCTAGCTGGTTGATTATCGGCGAAAATTACGATTCCCTAAGGAATTTCCGTCACATAACGCCGGGCCTCGAGGTTGAAACGGCTACGATCCATGCCGGGAGAATGGGCGCGTCCCGCAACCTGCGCAGGTGCGGCAGAATGAATGGCTGTTGTCGGGCCATTGCAAGATGTTTGCTGACATTCGCAAGCTTTGAATTGCCGGCACAGGCAGTAGCCCCCAGCGGGGCAGGTCCCTGGCACTGCAGCATACGGTTGCGGGCCAGGCAGCCATCCGCCATGTACTGCCGGAATCCACATCAGGGCAGCGGATATCAGGATCAGGTTTCAGCAGCTCTGTTCCGTACACGCAACGGATAGAGAATTTCGCCAAGGCTGCGCTGCAGCCAGCCGCCCTTCTGGCGCTTGGTCAAGGCCTGCAATTCCAGCGCGGCGCGCTCATGGCTGATGCGCTCTGCGGCAAGATCCCGGTAGATCTGGTTGGCCAGCTTGCGCCGCTTGACGGCATCGCCAGCATCCAGGAATGCCTCGACATGCACCAGCAAACCGGACAACACACCACCGCCACCTCCGCCACTCATGCGCATCTCGGCGTTTACCCGTTGCATGGCGCTCTCCAGGTTGGAGAGGATGACGGTCAGTTCGCCCTGGAAAAGTTCGCTCTGTGCGGCCGGGGAATGCCTGACCTCGGCAACGGTGGTACGCACGTATTCATCACACAACACACCATACTCCTGAAAAGCGGACAGTGTGCGCAGGCCACTCTCGGCAACAGTGCTATCCCTGCTTCTCAGATCCTGGCAGGCACGGAAACAGGCCTCCCACGCCTGCCAGCGGTACACGAAATCGAGCCCCGTTCCCTTGATATTCTGCATGCCCATGATGCGGTTGTGCAGACCCGGCGGGGTCTGCTGCATAATCATCTGGATAATCCGGTTGCCACTGGTATGGGGGTCCTCGACAACCACCAGCTTGCGCTCGAACCAGGTCCACAGCAGCGAGCGAAAGGCATCATCCAGCGCCGGTTCCGCGGACGGGCCGGCTGCCGCAAGCCGGGACGCGAATTCCTGATATTCACGGTACGAGTCCGCCAGCTGCCCGATGTGGGCCAGGACTTCCTCGGCACGGTTTCCAAGCTCATGCTTCTCAAGCAGTCCGGCCAGCTGTTCGGGGCTGGCCCAGAGCGGGTCCGGGACATCAAGCGCGGTATCGATGCCGAGACCCTGCAACATTGCATGCAGCCGGCCCGCCAGATGCTCCTCACGGTACGGAATGCGCATGCGCCTTGCGGCTCGCTCCAGAATTTCAACGGGCCGGGCCGAACCGGTTTGCGGCCAGAGCGTCAGTGATTCGGCAAAGCTTGCCCAGTCTTCACGGATGTAATTGCGCAGTCCGTCGAGGTTCGTGCCGATCAGGAAATGCCGGTCAATACTGATGTCATTTACCAGAATACTGGAGAAAACCCGCGAGCGAGCCACGCGGTCAGCGCGGTTGTTCACCACACTGGTCAACCAGATCGCGGGTTCCCGGTAGGGATCCTGTTGCGAAAAATTCATGCGCTCGAAATTTCCCAGGCAACCAAAGCGCTCGTTGGCTGACATGCCATTGATGAATTCCAGCATGCGCCCCTGCATCGGGGCCAGTGGCGACGCCTTCAACACACCCAGATCGGGCACCACCCGGTCCGCCATTTCCTTGATGGAAAAGTCCGGATCGATCCCGAGCTCCTCACCCATCTTCATCACCAGTGCGATATTGAAGGGGTGTTCGGCGTAGGGGAAGCGTGCCAGCAGATCCGGCGTCAACAGCCCGGCCTCCAGCCAGCCGGTCGTATGGAATGCGGTATTGCGCTGCGCGGCAGCCTCGCGCAGGATCGGCGCCATCTGCTCCTCGGAGGTGATCAGGGTGGCATCGCGGGGTATGAAGTTGGTCATCACTTCCGGGATATTGATACCGGCCGGCCCTTGCAGGTCTTCATGATCAGGGTAGGTATTGGTGATGGTTGACAGGTCGTCCTTCACCCATTGCTGCTGCAGGATCGCCACATAGGACGGGGTGAGACCCATGCATTCCCACAGAAACACATGCGTGCCCAGCTGCCGGGAAATTCGCAGTACATCCACCTGTTCCCAGATCGTTGCCTTGTCATAGGGACGGAACAGGAACATCTCCCGCAGCTTGCCGCCCGGATGGGCATGCAGAAACATCGCCTCGCAGCCGGTCGTCTTGGATACCACACTGTGCCCCAGGGCATTGAACAGCGCGGCCTTGATGCGTTCGGTCCCCGATTTTCCACGCGTACCCCAGCCGCCGATGACCAGCGGGATACTGCGACGTGTCTTGCGGATCACGGCATTCAGGTACAGGTGGCGGCCGACAAACCAGGCCGTCATGCCGGCCAGGAACAGGACCAGGTCCTGCAGCGAGTTCTCGTACACGGAGAAAAAGTAATCCTGCATGCGCTCGGCAAGGTCTGCAGCCGGAAACGGCAACAGTGCCGGAAAGAACCGCAGTACTGCCGGATCTGCGCTCCAGGGCTCACCACCCGGCGCATGATGCGGGCTGAACGACGTCCTGAAACCCAGCGCCACGAGTTCGGACAGGTACTGCTGCGGCTTGCCTGAGCCGTCCTCGTGCCAGTTGCGCAACTTCGCGTAGTGAGCGAAGTTGTTGGTCAGGGCAAGTCGCGCGCGCAGGCGACGCAGGGCGGCGCGCGGCGGCTCGATCTCGGTGACGCCCTCACTGGTATAGATTGTCAGGGGCCCGGCACCGAACGGCTGATCCAGTGCAGAAATCACTTCATCGACCAGTGGCAGATAGGGTCGCCATCCTGCTTCGCTGCCTGCAAACAGCGGCTCCCCGGGCACCTTGGTCTGGGCCAGCTCGGAAACAATGCCCGATGGGGCACGTAACGTTCCATGGAACACCCGGCCCGTGGTGTGCCGGAAGGCCTGCCGCTTGTCGGTTGAGGGATGACGCAGCTCATGGAGAAAACGCCACAGGCGAAAGCCGAACCGGTGTCCCCGTGTCAACCGGCAGCGCCAGCCATGCCGTTTGAGATCAAGACCGAAGTCCTCTTGCGCCAGCAATGACAGGGTGCGGCCGATCGTGGCTGGATCGTGATCGCGCAGCAGCCGCCGCTGCAACGTAGCCGTGCCCCCCGAAGGGATAGCATGCATTGACTGATAAAGTTGAGCTTTCAGGTCACGACGCTGCGGGTCGGCCTCCGACCAGAGCTGCTCACAAATAGCGGCTGCCCAGCGCCGTACGGC